>DAINBW010000172.1:0-6259 GCA_036732745.1 Spirochaetales bacterium
GTGATGCTCACGGGCGACGAGGCCTGCGCCGCCGCGCCCGTCGCCGCGGCCTTCGGCATCGCGGAGGTCCACGCCGGCCTCCTCCCCGGCGACAAGCTCGAGCGGCTCGAGTCGATCATCGCGGAGACCCGGGCGGCCGGCGGCTCCACCCTCTTCGTCGGCGACGGCGTCAACGACGCGCCCGCCCTGGCGCAGGCCGACGTCGGCGTCGCGATGGGCGCCGGCGCCGACGCCGCGGTCGAGTGCGCCGACCTCGTCCTCATGACCGACGAGCCCTCGCGCGTCGCCGAGGCGGTGGAGCGGGCCCGCCGCACGCGGCGCATCGTCCGCGAGAACATCGTCTTCTCCCTCGCGATCAAGGCCGGCTTCCTGGCCCTGGGCGCCCTCGGCGTGGCGGTGATGTGGGAAGCGGTGATCGCGGACGTCGGCGTCGCCCTCCTCGCCACGCTGAACGCGACAAGGGCGATGAAGTAGGACGCGGGGGCTGGGAGAAGGAGGGGTGACCGCCCTATACTTGCGGCCAATGAGCCGCGTCGACCACGGGGCTTCGGGCCGCGCCTCCCGAGTCCTCCGCCCCCTTTTCCTCGCCTTCACGAGCCTCGCCTGCGCCCTGGTCCTCGGCTTCACGGTCTACAACATCGCCTCGAGCCGCTCGCGGCTCCTGGCGACGGAGCGGGAGAGCCTCCTCCGTTTCGCCGAAACCGTCGCCGCGCAGACGGAAGGCCTTTTCGGCAACCTCGAATTCTTCCTCCATTCGATGGACCTTTGGCTCGCCAGCCATCCCGCGGCCGACCCGCGCTTTGACCGGGACTTCATCGCCTTCGTCGACGCCTTCCGCGATTCGCAGCGGGGCATGATCGACATCCGGCTGGTTTCCAAGGGCGGAGGCCTCTTCTATATCCCCGCCAAGGACCCGAAGCCGCTCGCCGACGTCGGCGACCGCGCCTATTTCCGCGCCCAGCTCGATCCCGCGACACGCGGCTTTTACATCGCCGAACCCGTCCAGAGCCGCGTCACGGGGCTCTGGGGCATCCCCATCTCCTATCCCCTCGCCTCGGGAAACGCCGGCATGGCGCTCGCCTTCGCGGCCATCGAACTGCCCGACCTCGACGCCCTCTATGAAACCATCCGGCCCAAGCCGAACGGCGCGGTGACCCTCTTCAGGGGCGACGGCCTGATCCTGGCCCGCACGCCCTTCAACGCCAAGGCCATCGGCGCCCCCTTCGGTTCCCCCGAGGGATGGAGCAGGCTGGTGGCGCGGGGTTCGCCTGAGGCCGAGTTCACCCGCATGCCGGACATCGAAGGGCGGACCAGGCTGGCCGCCTACCGCTCCCTGCCCCGCCTCGGCCTCGTCGTCTCGGTCTCCTCCCTCGAGCGGGACATCCTCGCGCCCTGGCTGGCCCGCCTCCCCTTCGACCTCGGCTTTTGCGCGGCGACCCTCGCCATCCTCGCGGCCCTGGCCGCCCGGCTCCTCGGCTACCTGGACGAACTCGCCGCGACGCGCCGCGAGCTTTCCGAAAATCTCGCCCGCCTCGAAGCCAGCCGCGCGACGCGGGACAAGCTTTTCTCGATCATCTCCCACGACCTCCGCGGCCCCTTGGGCGGCATGCGCAACTTCCTTGAGGGCCTTGTCGCCGACCGGGAATCCCTGGGCGCGGCGGAGCTCGCGGAGAGCCTCGGCGTCCTTTCGGCGACGGCGGCGGGCACGACGGAACTCCTCGAAGACCTGCTCGAATGGGCCCGGTCCCAGCAGGGGGAGATCCGCTTCGAGCCGGTCAGCCTTCCCCTCGCTCCCCTCGCGGCCGAAGTCGCCTCGATCCTCGAAAGCGCGGCCACCGCCAAGGAACTCCGGATCGCCCTCGACCTCGAGGAGGGGCTCGCGGTCTTCGCGGACGCGGACATGCTCCGCACCCTGCTCCGAAACCTCCTCGGCAACGCGGTGAAGTATAGCCAAAAGGGCGGGACGGTGCGTCTCGCGGCGGCTCGGGCGGAGGAGGCGGGGCGGCGGGGCGTCCGCGTCGGCGTGAACGACGAGGGCATCGGCATGGAGGAGGAACTCCTGGCCAAGGTCTTCGACGCGGTGAGCCTGCGCTCCCGGCCGGGCACGGCGGGCGAGCGCGGTTCGGGCCTCGGGCTGGCGATCTGCAAAGACTTCGCGGAACGCCACGGCGGGACGCTCACGGCACGGAGCGAACCCGGCCGGGGCTCGACCTTCGAGCTCTTCCTGCCCGGACCCAAGGAAGGGCCCGACTCCTAGCCCAGCGCGGGCACCCAGCGGGCGAGGGATTCCTTGAGGGACAGGATCGTGATCGGTTTCTGCAGGAAGCCGGAGAAGCCCGCCTCGTAGAGGGAGGCGTCCTCCTCGGAGCCGGTGAGCGCGACGATGACGGCGCCGGGCAAGCGCTCGACGATTCGCCGCGCGGCTTCGCGGCCGCCGAGCCGGGGCATGCCGAGGTCGAGGATGACGAGGTCGTGGGGTTTCCCTCCCGCCGCCGCCGCCAGGACGCGCTCCACCGCCTCTTCGCCGTTCCCGACCGCCTCCACGGCGGCCCCGATGCGCGCGAGCATGCGCGTGACCACGTCGAGATTGAGTTCGTCGTCATCCGCGAGGAGCACGGAAAAGAGCGGCGCTTGGCCGGAGCCGGGGCCTGGCCCCTTCGCGGCCGCGTTCACCCGAGCGCCTCCGGAGGGGCCGCCGCGCCGCGGCGCGACCAGGCCGCGGCCAAGCGCGCCAGGCGGGAAGCGACGACGGCCCCGTCCTCCCGCGGCAGGGCCAGGAGGAGCCGCCGCAGGGAGGCGAGGGCGCCCTCGGCGCCCAGCCGCCCGAAGGCCACCTCGAGCTCGCGGGCCGCGAGGCGGGCGCCCTCCTGGTCGGCGGCCGCGACGGCCCCGGAAAGCCGCGCGAAGAGCCCGGGCACGGCGGCCTCGGCCCGCTCCTGGGCGGCGGGTCCCGGGGAGCCCCGGGGACTGGCCAGGGGCGCGGGGGCGCTTTCCGCGCGGACGGCGTCGTCCACCGCGTCGACCGCGGCGTCGATGGTCGACAAAAGCCGGTGCAGGTCCGAAGGCTTGGGGAAGATGCCCGCGAAATCGACGCCGCCGCGGGAAACCTCGGCGGGATCGAATGCGGTGAGGGCGACCAGGGGGAGCCGCGGGTCGTAGACGTCGCCGGCATAGGCCCGCAGGCGCCGCCCCAGTTCGATGCCGCTCATGCCGGGCATCTGGATGTCGAGGATGGCGGCGTCGGGCGGCCGCTCCTCGGCCAGGCCGAGCGCCACCGCCCCGCTCGTCGCGGTCGAGACGCGGTGGCCCGCGTTCTCGAGGAGGGTGGCCATGTAGGCCAGGCTCACTTCGTTGTCGTCGACGAGGAGGAGGCGATAGGTCCGCGCCGGGCCGGGAGGGGGGCCGGGAGCCGGGCCGGGGGCCGGACCGGCGGCGGGTCGCGCCGCGGCCTCGCCGTCGGCCGCCGCCGCGGCCGTTCCGCCCTCGGCCGCCTGGCCCCCCGTCGCCGGAGCGGCCTCTCCGGCCGGCTGGGCGGCGCCGCCCAGTTCAAGCTCGCCGACGGGCGCCAGGATGGAGAAGGTCGAGCCGCGGCCCGGCTCGCTCCCGACGCGGATCTCGCCGCCGAGCGCGCGGACGATGTTCCGGGCCAGGGAAAGCCCGATGCCGGCGCCGCCCGACTTGGTATAGGGCGAGGCGAGCTGGACGAAGGGCTGGAAAATGCGGCCCTGGTCCTCGGGGGGAATTCCCGCGCCGGTATCCGAGACCGCGAGGAGGAGGAAGGGCACGTTGCCCTCGCGCCGTTCAATCGCCGCCTCGACGCGGACTGCCCCGCGCTCGGTGAAGGACACCGCGTTGGAGAGGAGGGCCGCGAAGGCCCGGCCGAGGCGGTCGGGATCGCTCGAGACGACCTCGTCCGGCACGGGCGCGAGTTCGAAGACGAGCCCCTTCTCCAGGGCGCGCTTGCGGTGGGGCTCGGCCGCCCGAGCGACGAAGCCCCGCAGGGGGAAGCGGAATTTCTTGAGCGTGGCCGATCCCGTCTCGAAGCGGACGAAGTCGAGGATGTCTCCGAGGACGCCGAGAAGGCCGTCGGCGCTCGCGATGATGGAGGCCGCGCGCTTCTCCGGTTCGGGGGTTCCCATCTCGATGAGGCGGGCCGCGGCGAGGATGCTCGAGACGGGGCTCTTGAGCTCGTGGCTCATCGAGGCGAGGAAATCGCTCTTGGCCCGGTCGGCCTTTTCGGCGTTCTCCTTGGAGAGCCTGAGCAGCTCGCCCATCGCCCGTTTTTGCGTCACGTCCTCGCAGGTGACGATGGCGTGCGTGATGCCGCCCTCGGGCGAGCGGACGGGCGATGCGTGGCAGGCGACCCAGGCGGGCTCGGGGCCCCGGCCGCGCAGGGCGGACTCGTCGCGGGCGTCGAGGCCCTCGGAGACGAGGCGGCGGATCTCGGCCGCCCGCTCGGCGGAAAACTCGAGGAGGGAAAAGAGCTCGACGCCGAGGACCTCCTCGGGGCCCTTGCCGGAAAGGCGGAGGAAGGCGGGATTCACGTACTCGACCAGGAAATTCCGGTCGGCGACCAGGACGCCGACGGCGAGCTGGTCGACCGCCTGGAAAAGCTTGCGGAGCATCTCCTCGGACTTGCGGCGCAGCGTGATGTCGCGGATGACGCCGACGGAGCCGATGAAGCCGCCGCCCGCCTGCGTCGCGTATTCGCCGGCCGCCGTGATCTCGCCGTAGGAAATCACCGAACCGAGCAGGTCGCCGCCGCGGCCGGTCGCTTCCGGATTGCGGCGGAGCTTGACCTCGAGTCCCTCGGTCCGCCGGTCGAGGCCGCGCCGCTCGTTGAAGAGCTTGGGCGCCAGCGCGGGGCCGGTCTGGCTGCCGCGGAAAAAGTCGAGGATCTGGTCGCGGTCGACGGCCTTGGCGTCCTCCTCGGAGAGAAGCACGGAGAAATGCTTGCCGGCCAGGTCGGAGGGCTCGTAGCCGAGAAGCCGGACCGAATTGTTGACGAAGGTGAAGCGGCTGTCCTCGTCGAGTTCGTAGACGATGTCCGGCAGGGCGTGCACGAGATCCTCGTAGCGGCGCTCCAGGGCCCCGAAGGCGCGGGCGAAGCGGCGCCGGAGGCCGCCCAGGGCCTTCAGGTAGGCGACGAGCTCCGCCTGCCAGGCCGGTCCTTCCCGGAGGAAGCAATCGAAGGCTCCCGCGTCGACGTAGGTCGGCAGGTGGTCCGCGGGGCCGGCGAGGAGGAGGACGAGGTAGGAACGGGGTTGCAGGGGCAGGGAGGCCACGAGGGCGGGCCAGGTGCCGGCGTCGACGAGCACGATGTCGGCCAGCTCCTCGTGGAGGGCCTTGGCCGGATCGCGGCCGGGCTCCAGGACGTGGCCGCCGAGGCCGGAGGCTCCCAGCGCCGCGCAAAGCGCCGTCCCTTCGGCGCGATCGCTGAGGTCGATGAGGATGAGCGTGCGGCTCGAAGGATTCATGTCCACAAGTGTGGCATTCCCGGCCGGAAAAGCAAGGGAGGGCGCGCGCCCTCCCCTGTCCTTTCGCGCGAAAAGGCGCTAGCGGATCGCGCCCACGCGCGAGGGCGGCCAAAGCCGGAAGAGGGCCAGGCCTTCGATGAACTTGCCCTGCAGGGGGAAGGGCGCGAGCAGGGAGGCGTAGCGGACGGAGGCGGGGTCGCCCGAATCGAGGGCCCGGGAGGAAGGACTGAGCGAATAGCGGAAGTCGAGGGAGTTGTAGCGGTTGTCGCCCATCGCGAAAAACTCGTCGGGGCCGAGGTAGGAGTCCGCGGAGGGGAAGGAGCCGAAGTTGCGCGCGTCGTAGAAGCCCTGGAGGTAGACGTAGAGCTCGCGGGCCTCGCCGAGGAGGCGGTTCCGCCCGGCGTCGGCGCCGAAGGCCTCGATGGGCGAGCCGGCCGCCAGGAGGGCGAGGTCGCGGTCGACGCGGGCGAGGAGGTTCGCCTTGACGATGAGGTTGAGGGCGCGGGAGCCCTTTTGATAGGCGTCCGCGGGGGGCTTGGCGGCGGCCGCCAGGGCGCCGGCGGCGTAGGCGCGCAGGGAGGCCCGGACCATGGGATCCCCGGCGGCGGCCAGGGCGAGGGACAGGTCCTCCCCCTGGACGCCCGCCGCGGCGAAGGGATCGCCGCCCGCGGCGGCCGCGGCGACCGCGTCCGCGCGGCGCTCGGCCAGGCCGCCGCCGGCGCGCGGCAGCTCCCGCGACTCGAAGGCGGCGAGGCGGACGGGCGTTAGGCGAGCGAGGCTCA
>DAINBW010000173.1:0-6248 GCA_036732745.1 Spirochaetales bacterium
CCTCATGCTCAAGGATCTCGGGGTCAAGGTCGTCATCCTCGGCCACTCCGAGCGCCGCCACAGCTACCACGAGAGCGACGAGCTCATCAACAAGAAAGTCCGCCTGGCCCTCCAGCACGGGCTCGAGGTCATCCTCTGCGTCGGCGAGACGCTGGAGGAGCGCGAAGGCGGCCGCCTCGAGACCGTCTGCAAGACCCAGGTCGAAAAGGGTCTCGCCGGCGTCGCCGCGGCCGAGCTCGGCAAGGTGACGATCGCCTACGAGCCCGTCTGGGCCATCGGCACCGGCAAGACCGCCACGCCCGAGGACGCCGACGCCGTCCACGCCTACATCCGGAAGGTCCTCGCGGGCCTCTACGGCGAAGCCGCGGCCAAGGCCATGTGCATCCAGTACGGCGGCTCGGTGAAGGCCGACAACGCCGCCCAGCTCATGCAGAAGCCCAACATCGACGGCGCCCTTGTTGGCGGCGCGAGCCTCAAGCCCGAAACCTTCGTTCCCATCGCCAAATTCCGCTAGCATCCCCCAACGTCGCCCCGGATTTCCCCACGCGGAGCCGGGGCGGCCTTCGGGCCTGCCGGGCTGGAGCCCCTGGGTTCAAGCCCGGCAGGGCAATTCCATATCACGAAACGACAAGCGGCCTTTCTCGGCACATTCGCTCCTCCTCTCCCGCCAGCCCGTTTCCCCGAAAAGCCTTCCACGCCCCTGCCCGAATTCCGGCCATATTTTCTTTCATCCGCCGTCTCTACTTGCACTCTGCGCGGCTTTTCGGTACTATTCCCGCTTATAGGCGCGAGTCCCCGAGAAAGGACGCTTCGCGCCGGCTCAATCAGCGTGGAGTTCAAGGCTATGGGCATTCTCGGAATCGTTCTCCTCGTGATCTTCGTGATCGTCAGTCTCCTCCTCATTTTCCTCGTCATCATCCAGGACGAGGGCTCTGAGAGCCTCGGCGGCATCTTTGCCGGCGGCAGCTCGAGCGCCTTCGGCTCCCGGTCGAGCAACGTGGTGATTCGAGTCACCTACGTGCTCGGCGGCCTCTTCTTCGTGACGGCCTTCGGTCTCGCCCTTGTCAACAAGGGTTCGATCGGCGACGTCGAGAAGGCGGCCCTCGAGAACAAGGCCAAGGGCGCCTCCACCGAGTGGTGGACCTCCCAGCCCCAGACCCAGGCGCCCGCGGAGCTCGCTCCCGCCGGAGCCCAGGTCGAGACCCCCGCGGAGCCCGTCCCCGCTCCCGCCAGCAAGTAATCCTTTCGGACCGGCTCCGGATCGCCGGAGCCGGTTCGTGGAGGCCCCCGCATGCTGCTGCAAAAAGTCTTCGCGCCCGGCTGCATCAAGGTCGGTCTCGAAAGCGAGGAGAAGGACGAGCTCTTCGAGGAGCTCGTCTCCCTTCTCGACCGGGGTTCGGGCCGGGATTTTCCCCGCGCCGCCGTCCTCGCCGCCGTCCGCGAGCGCGAGGACAAGATGTCGACCGGCATCAAGAAGGGCATCGCCTTGCCGCACGGCAAGGCCGAAGGCGTCAACGGCATCATCGGCGCCATCGGCATTTCCAAGTCCGGCATCGACTACGCCTCCCTGGACGGGGAACCGGTCTACCTCGTCTTCATGCTCGTCTCGTCGCCGAAGGATTCAGAGCTCCACCTGCGCGCCCTGAAGCGCCTGGCCCAGCTTCTCGACGACCCCGAATTCTATACCGAACTCGTCCAGGCGGAAACGCCCGAACGCGCCTTCAACGTACTCAAGAGCTTCGAGGATCTTCTGACCCTCCACGTCTGAGCGATTTTTTTGCTTCCCGCGCTCAGGGAGGAACGTGAATGCCATCTCGCGAAATCTTGGACAGGCTCTTCACCGTGGAAAAGGAGGCCCAGGGCCTCGTGGACGCGGCGAGGACGGAAGCGGATAGAAGGATCGCTGCGGCCGAGCTCGCCGCGGATTCGGCCTTTCAGAAAATCCACGGCGAGCGTCTCGCCGGGTTGGAGCTTCGCCGGACGGAGCGCCGCCGCGCGGTGGACGAGGAGTTCGCCGCCGCCTTGCGGGACTATCGAGCCGCCTTGGAGGCCGCCGCGGAGGATCCCGCGGCCTTCGCCGCCCTGTTCGACGAGTTCGCGGCGCGGGAAGCCTAGATGGCCGACCGCTACGAACTGGCGTATGTCTACGCCCGTGTCTGCGGATCCCTCGCTTCATCCCTCGCGGCCGGTCGCGCCGCCGAACTTCTCCGCATCGGCCGCCTCGGCGAAGCCTGGCGGGCCGTCTTCCGCGACGCGCCGCCCTCCCTGCCAGAGTCGGCGCTCGTGGCCGCCGCGGAAGCGCGGGCCGTGACCGAAGCCCTCGACGGCTTCCGGTCGCTGGCCGGAAAGTTGCGCGGCGAAGAGCCCTTCTTCATCGCCCTCCGCCGCAAGACGGAATACGCCCGCGTCAAGCGCGTCCTCCTGGCCGCGAAGGAAGGCGATTTCGCCTGTCCTCCTTCCCTCGATCCGAGTCTCCCCCCCTCCTTCGACGAAACGGGCTTTCCCTCCCTCGAGCGCATGTTCGCGGGGGGCCGGTTTTTCTGGATAGGCCCGACGACCCTGGCCGCCCTGCCCGCGGCGGAGAACCGGCTTGACCGGCAGTTCTACGCCGAGCTCTGGGCGGCGCTGGACAGCGTGCCGCGGCGCCGGCGGGGCTGCCTCCGCGATCTCCTCCTCCTCGAGGTCGAGCTAGAGAACTCCGTCTGGGCCTTGCGCCTCTCGCGCTACTACGGGCTGGGGCTCGAGGCGATCTCCGCCCTCCTCGTGGAACTGCCCGGCGCCGACGCCACGGCGGCCGCGTTGGACGGCGCCGCGCGCGCGGGAGCCCGGGCCGAGCTCTCGGAGCGCAAGGCCGATCGCCGCGCCGACTGGGAGGGCTGGAAATTCGAGCGCCTCCTCGACGGCGGGGGCGAGCCCTGGCGGCTCGACGCGCGCGGCATCGAGGCCGCCGCGCGCCATCTCCTGTATCGGCGCTGCCGCCTCGCCCTCCACCGTTTCCCCTTCACCTACGTGCCGCTCTATTGCTACTTCAAGCTCAAGGAATTCGAGACGGCGGTGGCCCTCGGCCTGTTCGAGGGCATCTACCTCGGCGCGCCGGCGGAGGAGATAGCCGCCCTCGCGCCCGCGGGAGGGACGGCATGAGTCCGGTCGCCATGCGCAAGCTCGAGCTCCATGTGCTCAACCGCGATCTCGACACCGTCATCGAGCTCATCGGGCGCGCTCGCTGCTTCCAGCTCGCCGAGCCCTCGATCGAGGGAGCCGCGCGGCCGGAGGGGCAAGAGTCCCGGGGCGACGCGGCCTCCGGCGACGCGGCCCGGGGCGAGACGGCCCGGGGCGAGACGGCCGAGCGGGTCGCCCAGCAACTCTCCAAGCTCCGGGAGCTCCGCGATCTTCTCGACCTTGAGGCTCCCGGGCTCCTGCCCGAAGGCGCCAAGTTGCCGGGTTCGGCCGAGGACGCCCTGCTGGACGACTGCCTCGCCGGGGCCAAGGCCCTATCGCTCGAGATCGAGGCCCTGGAATCGCGGCGTTCGCGCGTCCGCGAGGCCCTGGAGGAGGCGCGCGCCTTCTCGGGCCTGGCCCTGCCCTTCAAGGAACTCGACCACCTTTCCTTCCTTTCGGTCCGGATCGGCCGCGTGCCGCCCGGAGAACTCGAGTCGCTGAGCTCGGGGCTCCACGACCGCGCCCTCATCCTTCCCCTGGACGGGGAGGGCACCATCGTCGCGGCGGCCTCCAAGAAAGGCCGCTTTGTCCTCGATACCGAGCTCACGAGGGCGCGCTTCAAGGCGAGGGAACTGCCGCCCGATTTCAAGGGCTTGCCGCCCGAACTGCTCGGCCGCCTGGAGACCGAAGCCGCCGGCCTCGAGGCCGAATCGGCGGCGCTCGCGGCCCGCAAGGCGGAACTGCGGGCCCGGATGGGCGGGTATTGGGAAGGACTTTCCGCTTCCTTCGCCGTGCTCGCCGCCATCGAGCGGGCCAAGGCGGGCCTGGAGCGCTCCGAGTCCGTCGGACGCATCGAGGGCTGGGTCCCGAAGGAGCGCGTGGCTCCCCTTCTCGCGGAATTGCGGCGCGCCACGGAGGGCCGCATCGCCGCGAGGGTCTTTGGTCCCGAGGAAGTCGACGCGGTGCGGGAAGGGCGGGAAACCGTGCCCGTCCTCTTGAAGCGCCGCCCCTTCGTCTCCAGCTTCGAAGGGCTCGTCGTCTCCTACGGCGCGCCGCTCTACGGCACGATCGACCCGACGCCCCTCGTCGCCTTCTTCTTCGTCTTCCTCTTCGCCGTCATGTTCGGCGACCTCGGCCAGGGCTTCGTCATCCTGCTCGCGGGCCTCGTCCTGCGCGGCGGCGGGCGGCCCAAGCTCGCGAAGTGGAAAACCTATGGTCCCATCTTCATCGCTGTCGGAATCGGCTCCATGGTGACGGGCTTCCTGGACGGCACGGTCTTCGCCAACGAGACCTTGCTCGTGCCCTTGAGCCGCAAGCTGAGCCAGGCGATCCTCGGCCGGCCCCTCGACCGCTTCATCCAGGTGATGCCCGAAAACGGCGGCATCTCCAAGCTCTTCGCCTTTTTCGGCTTCACGGTCGGCGTCGGCGTCGTCATCAACTCCGTCGGCCTCGTCGTCAACATCGTGAACAAGTGGCGGCTCGGAAAGCGCGGGGAAGCCCTCTTCTCCAAGACCGGACTGGCGGGCGCCCTGTTCTTTTGGTGGGCCATCGGCCTCGGCGTCCGGGTCCTCCTCGGCGGCGGTCCCGGGCCCGTCGACCTCGCGGGCTTCCTCGCGCCCCTCGCGGCGATCTTCCTCGAAGAGCCGCTCGGCCGCCTCGTCGAGGGGCGGCGCGCGGAGGGGAAGGGCGAGGGCGCCCTGTCCTTCGCCATCAAGGGCTTCGTCGAGGTGATCGAGTCGATATCGTATTACTTCTCGAACACCCTGTCCTTCCTCCGCGTCGGCGCCTTCGCCCTCTCCCACGCGGTCCTCTCCTTCATCGTGTTCGCGATGGGCGATCTCGTCCGGACGAGGGCGCCGGCCGGCCTCTTCTGGGAGATCCTCGTCGTGATCATCGGCAACGCGGTCATCCTCGTCCTCGAGGGCATGATCGTCGCCATCCAGGTCGTCAGGCTCCAGTACTACGAGTTCTTCTCCAAGTTCTTCACCGAGACGGGGACCCTTTTCAGCCCCTTCCGTTTCGAATACCCCAAGGAGTGAGTCATGAGAAAGCGCCTTGCCATCTTCCTTGTCCTGCTCGCCCTCGTCGCTTCCTTCGCGGCCGCGCAGGCGGCCGATCCGGCCGCCGCTCCCGCCGCCGCGGCGGGGCAGGCGCCCGGGACCTCTCCCTGGAGGTATCTCGCCGCCGCTCTCGCCGTCGGCATCGCCTGCATCGCGGGCGGCATCGCCGTCGGCCAGATCGGGGCCGCCGCGATGGGCGCCATGGCGGAGAATCCGGAGCTCGCCGGCAAGGCGCTGCCCTATGCGGGCCTCGCGGAGGGCATCTGCCTCTGGGGCTTCCTCGTCGGCCTCCTCATACTTCTTCTCTAGCGGGCGGACGGCACCGTGCCGGATTTCTTCTTCATCGGCGAAGAGGAGCTCTGCGTCGCCTTCCGCCTGGTCGGCGTCGACGGCCGGGCCGTCGCCAACCGGGAAGAGGCCCTGGAGGCCTTTCTCGTCGCGACGGGGCAGGGCCTCCCGGACGGGGCCGCGGCCAGCCCGCCGGCGGAGCGCGGAAGGGCGGCCAAGGTCCTTGTCATGAGTTCCGAAACGGCCGCCATGGTCGAGGAAGAGGCCAAGGAATGGCAGTTTGGCGGGGAGTATCCCCTCATCGTCGAGATTCCCAGTCCCGGAGCGGGGCCGGACGAGGGCCGCAGCCTCGTGGCGGCCATCCGCGAGGCGGTCGGGATCAGCATCTAGGAGCGTACGGGCAATGGAAGAGATAGCGTCCACCGAAGTCCTCGAACGGGAAATCCTCGACGACGCGCGCCGCAAGGCCGAGCGCGTCCTCCGGGACGCGGACGCCGCGGTCCGCGCCGCCGAGAGCGCCGGCAGGGACCGCGCCGCGCGGTCCGTCGCCGAGCTCGAGGCGGAGTACGAGGCGCGCGACGCGCGCCACCGGAACGAGACCCTCGCCCGCCTGCCCCTCGAGCGCGCCCGGATCAAGGCCGCCCATGTCGACGCCCGGCTCAGGGCGGCCCTCGACCGGCGCCTGGCGGCCCTGGACGGGCGAGGGTCTCGTTCCGGTGGCGCGCGTCGCGCGCCTCGTAC
>DAINBW010000174.1:0-6215 GCA_036732745.1 Spirochaetales bacterium
GGGTTTCATGCTCCTCGCGAACAAGGTTACCGTGCTGTCCCTGCGGACCCGCATCGCGAACCTCTTCGGCGAGGCGCGGCTCGCCGGCCCCCTGCCCGCGGGCGAGGCGCCCCAGGCCCAGGCGATCGGCGTCACGGTCCTCTCCGCCGACGTCCTCAACTTCTCCTCGCTCGCGGAGCGCGTGTCGCCCGCCCGCGCGGTGGACATCCTCAACCGCTATTACGCCCTCTGGGCGACGATGGCCGAACGCCACCGAGGCCGGCTCGCCGGCATCACGGGCGACACCGTAATCCTCGTCTTCGGCCTCCTCGGCGAGAAGGACGCCTCCGAGCGCGCCGTCGCCTGCGCCCTCGACTTCCAGGCGGAGCTGCCCGGCCTCCGCGACGATCTCGCGGCCGCCTCCCTCCCGCCCCTCGAGGCGGTCAGCATCGGCATCCACGCCGGCCCCATCGTCGCGGGCGAGCTCGGCGTCGCGGGCTCGCGCCGCCTCGGCGTCTTCGGCGACGCGGTCTCCGTCGCCTCGCGCCTCGACTCGCTCTGCCGCGAATTCAAGCAGGACCTCCTCCTCTCCCAGCCCGTCTTCCGCCAGCTCGGCCTCGAGAGCCAGACCAAGTTCCTCCGCCTCGGCGAGGTGTTGCTCCGCAACAGCACGCAGCCCGTCCCGGTGTACGGCACCAAGTAGCCGAGCCGCCCCCGCCCGGCCGCGCGCCAATCCCCGCGGACCCGTGCCGGCACCCGCGGTCCGCCGGCGCGTCCCGCCGACAAAAAGCCCCCGTCGTCCTCGCGGACGGCGGGGGCTTTCCGTTACGCGCGGGCCGGGCCGCGCGAGCCCGGGCCGGCGAAGGATCAGGCCTGCTTGGCGCCCGCTTGCCGCTTGATCTTCTTCGTCGTCGTCATCTCCATGGGCTCCTTGAGCACCACGACGCGCGTTATGCGCTGGTACGGCAGGAGGCCCTGGTTCACCTCGTCGACGAGCTCGCGCATGCGCGCCTCGACGGCCGCCCAGCCGGCGCCGGAGGTCTTGTCGCCGGCGGCGTCCTTCAGGAAGAGGTCCTGGTTCGGATAGAGCCTGGCCTCGATGCCCTCGCTCCGCGTCGCCTTGTCGATCTCGTAGCCGGAAACCAACACCTGCTCGACCTCGTCGAAGAGCTGGAAGCGGTTCTCGATCTCTTCGGGGTAGACGTTCTTGCCGCCCTCGGTGACGATGAGGTTCTTGGCGCGGCCGGTGAGGTAGAGATAGTTCTCCGCGTCGAGATAGCCGACGTCGCCGGTCTTGAGCCAGCCGTCCTCGGTGAAGGCGGCCTTCGTCTCCTCGGGCATCTTGTAGTAGCCCATCATGACCATGGGGCCCTTCACGACGATCTCGCCGCGGCCCTCGGCGTCGGGATCGACGATCTTCATCTCGGTCCGCGGGAGGACCTTGCCGACGCTCGTCTCCTTGTAGTGGTAGATGGGATTGAGCGTGAGGATGGGGGAGGTCTCGGTGAGGCCGTAGCCCTGGACGAAGTCGATGCCGAGCTGGTTGTACTTCTTGAAGACGGCGGGCGCCAGGGGGCCGCCGCCGGAGATGCAGATGCGGTTCGACGCGAGGCTCGCCTTGTCGAGGAGGGAATGGAAGATCTTCTTGCCGGGATTCGTGCCGAAGACCTTCTTGACGAAGCCGGAGACGGCCATGAGCGTGGCGATGAGGGCATGGACGAGGGGCCCCTTCTCCCTGACGCCCTTCTGGATGCCGGCGAGCACCTTGTTGAAGAGGAGGGGGACGCCGAGGAACATCGTGACCTTGGCTTCCTTCAGGTCCTTGAAGACCTGCTTGATCGCCATGCGCTTGCCGAAGACGAGCTCCGCGCCGACGGAGATGGCCTCGATGAAGACGGCGAGCATGGTGTAGGAATGGTGGATGGGGAGGAGGGCGTAGAAGACGTCCGTGTGGTGGATCGTCATGTTGCCCTGGGCGAGGTAGCAGTCGGCGACGAAGTTCCGGTGGGACAGCATGACGCCCTTGGGTATGCCCGTGGTGCCGCTCGTGAAGAGGATCGCGGCGAGATCCTCGGACTTCGCCGCCTCGAGGGGCGGCAGGTTCGCCTCGGCGGGCGCGGGCAGGTCGTAGACGTAGCCGGGCTTGCCGGCGGCGAGGGAGTAGCGCGCCTTGAGTTTCGCGTCGAGCGCGGCGCCGAGATCGGCGGATTTCTCCTCGTCCACGAAGAGGACCTCGGCGTCGCTCGCCTGGACGAGGTTCACGATCTCCGCGGGGCTGAGCTGGTAGTCGATGGGCACCACGACGGCGCCGGCCTCGAGGACGGCGAGATAGGCGACGGCCCATTCGGGGGAGTTCTTGCCCGTGACGACGACCTTGGAGCCGCGGCCGACGCCGATCGAGCGGAGATGGCGGGACACCTTCAGGATGAGTTCCCTCGCCTCGCGGTAGGTCAGGCTCTGACGGTCGGGCTCATAGACCGTGAAGCAGGGCCGGTCCGGATGGCGGCTCATCGTGATGGCGAACATCTCGGGAAGGGTGGGCCATTCCCCGGAAAAGGCGCTCCCGCGATAGTCGTCCAGGAATTTCCAAGGCTCGCGCTCTATATTCGTCATGGGCATCCTCGTGGCGTCCCGCGGATTGGCTCTGGTTCCGAAATGCGGGACGACTTGAGTATACGACACGGCGGGCCGGTTCGGGTTGCGGACCGGGATCAAAAAAGACGTTCAAGGGAACTTCGGGCGGCGCGTAACCTACCGCGCCGCGCGGATGTTCGAAGGGTACGGAGACGACAATGCACGAACAGCGCAGGGCGGGCGGCCACGGGCCCCTCGCGGATTCGAAGGACCCGCCGGAGACGGGAGCGCGCGGCCGCAAGGCTTCGGGCCCCCGCATCGTCGTCGACGGCGTGGTCGTGGACGGCGGCCGGGACGGCGGCCCCGCGCCGGCGGAGCGGAACGCGGGAAGGCCCCGCCCCCGGGTCCGGCGCTTCCTCCTCGGCGCCCTCGCCTTCGGCGCCGCCGCGCTGGGCCTCGCCGCCGCGGGCTTCCTCTCCTCCTGCTCGGCGAACGTCCAGGCTTCCATCCGCGCCGACGGCGCCGTCAGGGTCCTGGCCGCGGCCGAAGTTCCCGCGGCGCTGGCGGCCAAGCTCCGCAAGCTTTCCTCGCTGCCGGCCGACGCGCCGCTCTTCGATCCCGCAGCCTTCCGCAAGGCTTCGGGCGGCCGTCCCGGCCTCACCCTCGTCGCCGCGGAGGCGCCGAGCCCCGATTCGGTCAAGGCCGAGTTCACCGCGAAAAACGTCGCCGCCATCCTCGCCGATCCCGACCTGGCGGCCTCCGGCGCCCTCCGTTCCGCCGAAGGAGCCGGCTGGGCCGAGCTCCGCCTCCGGCTCGAACGAGGCAAGGTCGGTCCCTTGAGCGAACTCCTCGCCGGCATCGATCCCTATCTCCTCGAGGCCCTTTCGCCTCCGGCGCTCGAGGAGGACCCCGTCAGCGCGGCCGAATATCGCCGCATGCTCCAGGGCGTGCTCGGCGACAAGGCCCTCGCCGGCCTCGAGTCCGCCGCCGTCAGCCTTTCGGTGACGGCTCCGGGCACCGTCCTGGCCGCCGGCGGCGGGAGCCTCGTGGGCAACGAACTCAAGCTGAGCATCCCCGCGATGAAGCTCCTCGTGCTCGAGGAACCCATCGAGATTTGGCTGCGCTGGAAGCGCTAGGAGCCTGTCGGACTTGGGATTTGGCTTGGGCGAAGTCGAGCCGCGAGACAAAAAGCGGCGAGGATTGAGGGCCATACTTCCGTATGGCCCGATTGACGAGCCGTTTTTGGGCCGCGGATCGACGAGACCAAGGTAAAAACGTGATTCCCTGGCTCGTTTGCTGGTTTTATGCTTTTCGCGATCCTAAGTCCGACAGGCTCCTAGCCCGAGACCTGGTCGCGCGGCCGGCCGGCCGCCGACCGCGGTGCCGCGCCACGGATGCGCGGACATAAAAAAAGACCGCCCCCCCGGGCGGTCTTTCGACCGAGTTTTGAACTCCCCATTTTTACATCCGATCTTTTTTACCTAAATAACCGTTTTTACCTTCCGCTATTTTTACCTGGCGACCGTCAAGCTCCGGCGAGAGAGACGGCCGCTGTTTTTAACTTCTAACCAGGCTACCAATAGTAAAGCAAGGGACATGCCAACCATCGAGTATTATCGTGATTTTTTGCATTTATATTTATTTCCTTACTTGATATGACTTTATCGCCAAGCTTTAATGACGACGCGCCACGCCGCGGGCCAGGCGACGGCGAAGCCCCTGTGAAGCTTTTTTGGCGATCGGACAAGAAGGGAGAGATACTGGTAATTATTGCCTTGCCCTGCAAGGGCTTAGGCGCAAGAGAAAAAAAGAGCGACTGTGCAATTATTCACACCCATCGTCACCCTCACCGAGGCGTTGTTGCGCCGAAAGCCGCTTGTTGAGGGTCGTGCGGGAAATGCCGAGGAGACCCGCCGCGATTCCCTGATTGCCCTTCGCGCGCCGCAGCGCCTCGGCGATGAGTTCCGCCTTGGCCTCGTCCAGCGTGGGCAGGCGCTCCCAGGCGGCGAACCGGGTCCTGCCTTCGTGCTCCGCCGGCTTGGAGCGGCTTTCCGCCCTGGCCGAGCCCAGGATCTTCTCGCGAAAGGACTCGAGGGCGAGCGTGGGTCCCTTGCAGCGGCCGACGGCGTCATAGGCCATCGACTCGAGCTCGCGCACGTTGCCGGGGAAGGCGTAGGTCTCGAGGAGGAGGATGAGCTCGTCGGGTATCGTGGGAGCCTTGCGGCCGAAGCGTTCCGCCGCCTTTTCGGTGAAGTGGGCAAGAAGGAGGGGCAGGTCGTCCTTGCGTTCGCGCAGGGGCGGCAACTCGACGAGGTGGGTCTGGAGGCGGTAGAAGAGGTCCAGGCGGAAAGTCCCCGCGGCGGAGGCGGCGCGGAGGTCGCGGTTGGTCGCGGTGACGATCGAGGCGCTGGAGCTCCGCGGGAGGTCCGCGCCGAGGGGATAGTAGCGCTTCTCCTCGATGAGGCGGAGGAGCTTGACCTGGGAACCGGCGGAAAGCTCGCCGATCTCGTCGAGGAAGAGGGTCCCGCCCTCGGCCCGCTCGATGAGGCCGCCCCGCTCGGCGTCGGCGCCGGTGAAGGCGCCCTTGCGGTGGCCGAAGAGGCTGTCGGAGAACATCGTCTCGTCCAGGCCGGCGATGTTGAGCCCGACGAGGGAGCCGGACCGGCCGGAAACCAGGTGCACGGCCTCGGCGATGAGCTCCTTGCCGGTGCCCGATTCGCCGGTGACCAGGATGGGCTTCGGAGAGCGGGCCACGGTCTCCACGTAGCGCAGGAGCGACAGCATCCGGTCGTTCCGCGTGATGATCTTGGCGAAGGCCGGGGACTCGGGCCGCGTCGCCGCGAGGAAGCTGTCCTTGAGGGCGCCGTACTCGCGCTGGAGCTCGCGGATGGACAGCGCGTGGCGGATGCTCGCGATGAGGCGGCTCGACTCCGCGCTCTTGGGCACGTAGTCGAAGGCGCCCTCGCGCATGCACTCGATGGCGCTGTCGAGGTCGTTCACCGCGGTGGCCACGATCACCGGTATCTCGGGATGCCGCTCCCTGGTCGCCTTGAGCACGACGATGCCGGGGACGCGCGGCATGAGGAGGTCGAGGATCATCACCGAGATCTCGCGCGAATCGGCGATCGCCTCCACCCGCTCGGGATCCTGGCAGGTGACGACGTCGGGAAAGCCCTCGTAGCGGAGGAGCCGCTCCATGCGCTTGAGCACGTCCTCGTCGTCGTCGACGACGAGGATCGGGGGACGTCTCTCTTCGTTCATCGCAGCTCCTTGCCTTGGTCGCCGCCGGACCCGGCCGGCGGGGCGCGGTCCGCGGGCGCCGCGGGGAACACGACGCTCACCACCGTGCCGCCGCCCGCCGCGGGCCGCAGGTCTATGTCGCCGCCCCACTCGCGCACGATGCCGAGGGAGACGGGCAGGCCCAGGCCCGAGCCTCCCGAGTCGCGCTTCGTCGTGAAGAAGGGCTCGAAGATGCGATGGGCGACTTCGGGATCGATGCCCGTGCCCTCGTCGCGGCACTCGAAGACCACGCGGGGCCTCGCCACGGTCGGCGCCACCGGCGCCGCGGCGGCCGCGGCGGGCGCGGCGGGGGGACGCTCCTCCCCGCCGAAGCGGTCCCCGCCGACCGGGAAATCGGCCGCTTCGTGGAAGATGCGGACGCG
>DAINBW010000175.1:0-6211 GCA_036732745.1 Spirochaetales bacterium
GGGAAGCGCCGGCGCGGCGACCGCGGGCGGCGGGCTCGGGTCGGCCGCCGCGGCGGGCAGAGCCGTTTCGGAGCCGGTCGCTCCGGAGGCGGATCCGTCGCGGCCGGACCGCCCCTGGCCGCAGCCGGCCAAGATCGCGAGGCAGAGCACGACAGAGGACAGGAAGGCGGCCATCGGCCGGAAGGAGGCTGGCGGTTTTTTCATCGGAACTCCGAACTGCTTATCTAGTGAACGAGATGCTCCTCGTCCGCCGCCTCGACGAGATAGCGGCCGTCGCGGTAATCGATGATGCGCACCTTCGCGCCCGCCGGGAAACCTTGCCCCGGCGCGCGGGCGCGGGCGGGCAGCTCGGCGTCGGGACCGCGCTTCCGGGCGGCCACGCGGCCTTCGCCGTCGGAGGGAATCGCCCGGGTCACCAGGGCTTCCTCCAGGATGAGGTCCTCGGGGCGCGTGGCGGCCCCCCGGCCCCGTCGCCGGAAACGATCCACGAAGTAGGCGGCCGACGCGACGAGGGCGCAGACGGCGAGGGCGATCAGGATGGAGCCGAAGGTACCCATACTTGCCTTTCAGTATAGTTCCCCGCCCCGCCCCGCGCCAGTTCGCGGGTCTTCAGCCGGCGACCGGCGCCGGCGCCCCGTTTTTCGCCGACTCGTAGGCGGCCGCGACGATCCTGACCGCCGCCAGGCCGTCCTCGCCGCTCGGCCGCGGGTCGCGCCCCTCGCGGATCGCCGCCGCGAACTCGTCGATCATCGCCTGGTTCGCGTCCGAGCCCCAGGGCAGCCAGGACATCCTTCCGGATCGTTCCGAATACAGCTCGATGTTCTGGCGGAAGCCGTCCACGCGCACTGCTCCCCGCTCGGTGACGAGTTCGAAGGAGAGGCCGCCCCAGCTCGGCCAGGACTCGGGCCGGGACCAGGAGCAGTCGATCGATGCGAAGACGCCTCCCTCGAATTCCAGCGCCACCATGCCGCCCGTCTCGACGCCCACCTCCTCGCCGTGGAAGATCTTGTTGGCCTGGGCGTAGACCGAAACGACCTCCTTGCCGAGATACCAGCGCAGGGCGTCCGAGAGGTGGACGACGTGGTCCGCCAGGGCCCCGCCGCCGGCGAGTTCGGCGTCGACAAACCAGGCCCGGTGCTTTTTCGGCAACTGGCCCTGGTTCGAGGAGACGACGCAGTAGGGGCGGCCGAGCTCGCCCGAATCGAGGCGGGCCTTCACCTCCAGGAGCGGCGGCGAAAAGCGCATCGGGAAGGCGGTCATGAGCCGCACGCCGGCCCGGCGGCAGGCGGCGACCATCGCCTCGGCGTCGGCGACCTTGGTCGCCAGCGGCTTTTCGCAGAGCACGTGGATGCCCGCCCGGGCCGCCGCCTCGACCACGGCGCGGTGCCGCGAGTTTTCCGTCGCGACGACGACGCCGGCCGGCCGCGCCGCGAACAGGGCCTCGGAGCTCGGGAAAAAGGGCACCCCGGCCGCGTCGGCCGCGGCCCGGCCGCGGGCGGCGTCCTCGTCGGCGAGGCCGAACAGCTCCACGCCGGGACTGGCCTTGAGATTGCCGAGGTAGGCCTCGGCATGGTGATGCGCGAGGGAAACGACGCCGATTTTCATGCCCGGACCTCCGGAAGCGGCGCGAGCTCGACGGCCCGGCCGCTCTTGGCCGACTCGATCGCGGCGAGGGCTATCTGCAAGGCGGCGAGGCCGTCCTCCGCGCGGACGCGCGGCGGGGCGCCGCCCTCCAGGGCCGCCGCGATCTCCGCGATCTCCGCCTCGTAGGGCGACAGCGCGAGCGGGCTCGATGGCAGGCCCACGTCGGGCGCCTCGCCGGGACGCGCGGCCAGGAAGGATTCCACCGGCGACTCGGCCGCCGAATCGTGCCGGAGCGTCCCGCGGTCGCCCGAGATCTCGAAGCCGGTGCGGAAGACCGGCGGCGGGTAGGCCCAGGCGCCCGCGACGTGCGAAAGGGCGCCCGACTCGTGGGTGAGGATGGCCAGGGCGTAGTCCACGGGCGCCGCCGGATCGAGCGAGGCGACGCGGCGGGCGTAGACGCGGCGCACCTCGCCGCCGATCCAGCGCGCCATGTCGAGGTCGTGGATCATCAAGTCCAGGATGATGCCGCCGGACTTGGCCTCGTCCAGGAACCAGTTGCCCGCCGGCTTCTTGGGCCGGTAGGAAAGCCGCTCGAAGCGCATGGTGCCTATCCGGCCGACCTCGCCGGCGGCGACGCGCTCCTTGGCGAGGGCGTACTCCGGGAACCAGCGGAGGACGTGGGCCATGTGGAGCGGCACCCCGGCGCCGCGGCAGGCCGCGACCATCGCCCTGGCGCCCTCGAGGTCGCGCGCCAGGGGTTTTTCGCAAACCACCGGCTTCCGCGCCGCCGCGGCCTCCAGGACCATGGGCGCGTGGAGGTGGGTCGGCGAACAGACGTCGAGCGCCTCCACCTCGCGCAGCATGGCGGCCAGGCTCACGTAGACCCGCGCGCCCGTCTCCGCGGCCAGGCCGCGCGCCTCCTCCTCGGTTTCGGCCAGAAGCCCCGCGACCTCGTGCCCGGCGCGCCGCCAGGCGCCCGCGTGGGCGCGGCCCATGAAGCCGACGCCGGCGATTCCAATTTTCATGCGCCCTCCTTGGGGGCCCGCGGCGCCGCGCCGCGGAACCGGCCGGCCCGCCCGCCGGCCATCAGGACTTCACCGCGCCGGCGGTGATGCTGCGGATCATCTGCTTCGAGAACACGAGATACAGGATGATCACCGGGATCATCGCGAGGGTCAGCGAGGAAAGGACGGCGTTCCAGTCGGAGACGAACTGGCCCAGGAACTGCTGGACGCCCAGGGTGATCGTCGCCGTCCTGGCGCCCGGGGCGATGATGAGGGGGAACCACAGGTCGTTCCAGATCGGGATCATCGTGAAGATGCCGATCGCGCCGAGCGCCGGCCTCACGAGGGGAATTATGAGGGAGTAGATCCGGTACTCGGTGGCGCCGTCGATGCGGCCGGCCTCCTTGAGCTCGTTCGGCACCTGCCGCATGAAGTTCGAAAGGATGAAGATCGTCATCGGCAGGCCCTGCGCGATGTAGATCAGCACGAGCCCCGTCAGGGTGTTCACGAGGCCCAGGGAGGCCATGAGCTTCAGGATGCTCACGGTGCCGAGGCGTATCGGGATCATGATGCCGATGGACAGGTAAAAGCCCAGGAAGGCGTTCAGCCGGAACTTGTACTCGGAGAGCGCGAAGGCCGCCATCGAGCCGAGGAGGAGGATCAGGAACAGGGCCGACAGGGTGACGGTCATGCTGTTCAGGAAGTTGTGCGGCAGATTCGAGCGCGCGAGGACGGTGTCGTAGCCGACCAGGCTGAAGGTCCGCGCGTCCGGGAAGGAAAAGGGCGCGGCGAAGATGAACTTCTTCAGCTTGAAGGAGTTCGAGACGACCATCCAGATCGGGAAGACGGCCAGGGCGGAAAAAAAGACCAGGAGCAAATGGACGCCGGCCTCTCCGGCGAATCGCCGCAACCTGTGGGTGCTCACGCGGGGCCTCCTAGAGCTGGTAGCTCTTCACGCGCCGCTGCCACAGGAAGGTGTAGGCGAGGACGCCGGTGAGGATGATGAGGAACATCATGGTCGCGACGGTCGCGCCCATGGCCGGATCGCCGAGCTGCAGCTGCTGGCCGAAGAAGGTGCGGTAGAAGAGCGTGCCCATGATGTCGGTGGAGAATTCCGGGCCCGCCAGCGCGCCCTTCATCGTGTAGATGAGGTCGAAGGCGTTGAAATTGCCGACGAAGGTCAGGACGGTGACGACGCCGACCGTCGGCAGGATGAGGGGAAACTTGACGCGCCAGAAGACCTGGCCGCGCCGTGCCCCGTCCACCCGGGCCGCCTCGAGGAGGTCCTCCGGTATTCCGATCAGGGCCGTGTAAAAAAGGATCATGGGTATACCGATGAATTGCCAGACCGAGATGAGGGAGATCGTCACGAGGGCCGGGCCGCGCAGGCCCAGCCAGGGCTTGAAGAGGGAGCCGAGGCCCACCGCCTTGAGCATGGAGGGGGCGACGCCCCAGAGGGGCGAAAGGATGAGCTGCCAGATGAAGCCGATGATGACGACCGAGAGCACGGTGGGCATGAAGAGCAGGGTTCGGTAGAGGTTCCGGCCGCGCCCCTTCGTCACGAGCAAGGCGGCGAGGAGGAGGCCGATCGGATTCTGGACCAGCATGTTCACCGCGAAGAAGACGAAGTTGTTCCTGAGGGCGCCCCAAAACCGGGGCGCCCAGCCGGAGTCGGAGAGGAGCCGGGCGTAGTTGCGGAGGCCGTTCCAGACCTCCTTGTTGTCCTCCGTGAAGGTGAAGAAGGAGAGCCGCACGGAGTCGACGAGGGGATAGATCATGAAGAGCGTATAGACCAGCGCGGCGGGGCCCAGGAAGACCACGAGGAAGAAGGGGAATTTGCGGGAACGGCTGACGTCAAGCATTCGGGTTCCTCGATCGATTCGCGCGCCGCGCGGCGCGGCCCGCGGGAAGGACGGGCGCCCCCCCGCGCGCGGGGGCGCGGGGGAGCCGGTGGCGGGAAGGTCCCGCCGCCTTGGAGGCCACGGGAATCACTTGGCGGGCTTGTACCACTTCGCGAGGCCGGCCTGGATCTCCGCCGCCGCCTTCTCGGGAGTCAGGGTCCCGTTGATGACGGCCGCGGACACGCGCCAGAGCTCGTTCTCGAGGTTGGGCTCGCCGCGGGAGAGGATCTGGTAGGAATTGCGGATCGTCGACTTGGCCTTCCCGCGCCAGGAGATGAACTCCTGGGCCAGGGGATCCTTGAGGCTCACCTTGGCGCTCGAGAGCGGGAAGAAGCCGGGGAGGGCGTTCGCGTAGAGCTCGGCGAACTCGGCGGTGGCCATCCAGGAGAGGAAGCGCTTGGCCTCGTTCGGGTACTTCGTCTTGGCGTTCATGCCGAGCGCGATGTCGGTGTGGTCGGAGATGTAGACCGTGTCGCCCTTCTTGTCCACCGGGGGCATGAAGACGCCGAGCTTGAAGGCCGCGTCCTTCTCGAACTGGGAAATCTCCCAGGAACCGGTCGGGTAGATGGCGGCCTTGCCGAGGGTGAAGAGCTGCTGGGCGTCGGGATACTTCACCGCCTCGAAGCCGGAGGGCAGGTAGGGCTTCCAGGCCGCGAGCTCCTTCCAGGTCTTCACGTAGGCCGCGTCGGTGAACTTGGCCGTGCCCTTGACGAGCGCCATCCGGCCTTCCTCGCCCTTCCAGTTGTTGGGGCCGATGTTCTGGAAGCCCATGGTCGCCGCCTCCCAGAGGTCGGAGGTGCCCATGCACAGCGGGGCGTACTTGCCGTTCTTCTTGATCGCGTCGAGGACGGCGATGAACTCGGCCTTGGTCTCGGGGACCTTGAGCTTGAGCTCGGCGAAGATGTCCTTGTTGTAGAAGAAACCGTGGATGACCGAGGCCATCGGGACCGCGAAGACCTGCTTGCCGTCGTCGGTGACCCAGGCGCTCTTGGCGACCGCGCCGAAGCTGTCCATGCCGGGCAGCTTGGAGAGGTCGGCG
This sequence comes from Spirochaetales bacterium, assembly GCA_036732745.1. Lineage (GTDB taxonomy): Bacteria > Spirochaetota > Spirochaetia > Treponematales > Rectinemataceae > JAEUJG01. The sequence continues at coordinate 5,529 of DAINBW010000175.1, forward strand.
AGATAGCCCTTCTGGAAGAGCTTGAGCGAGGCGTCGAAGGGGCGGGCGGTGATGAGGTCGCCGGCGGTGCCGCCCTCCAGCTTGGAATTGAGGACGCCGTTGTACTCGGCCGGGGCCGTCGGCTGGAAGACCAGGTGGATGTCCGGATTCTTCTTCTCGAAAGCCGGAATGATCTGGTCCTGCCAGATGGAAAGGTCGTCGTTGCGCCAGCTTTCGATGACCAGCGTGACCTTGGACTGCGCGAAGACCGCCCCGTTTCCCGCGAGGACGGCGAGAAGGAGCGCGATGGCGAACACCTTTTTCACATGAGCCTCCTGTATCAGGTACCTTCGGCGTCCAAGGTTTCGCGCATCGCGGGGACGCGCTTTCCCGGGCGTCGCTGGGAAAGCATAGGACCGCGTCTTCGGCCTGTCAAGGGAAAGCGTGTCGAAGGACAAGACGCGCGGGGAGGCTCCGGAGCGCCGGCCCTACCGGAGGGCCGCCAGCACCGCGGCGACCGCCTTGGCGTCGGCCGGGCCGCGGACCTGCGCCAGCACGGCGCCCTTGGCGCCGACGACGACCGCGGCCGGCCCTCCCTTGGCGACGCCGAGCTTGGCGGCGGCCTCGCCCTTCCAGTCCAGGAGCACCGGCCGCTTCGGGGAATCGGCCTGGAGCTGCTTCGCGATGCCCCCCTTCGGGACGAA
>DAINBW010000176.1:0-6176 GCA_036732745.1 Spirochaetales bacterium
TCGCCGGCGAACCCAAGCCCCGCGCCGTTCCCTAAAAGCCTTACGACAGCCCCGTGCTCCTCCCGGTCTCCGGATCGATGTCCATGCCCATGTAGCCGGGCTTGGACGGCAGCCCCGGCATGGTGTTGATCTCGCCGGAGATCGGATACACGAAGCCGGCCCCGGCGGCGACGCGGAGGTCGTTGACCGGGAAGATGAAGCCCTTCGGCGCGCCCTTCAGCGCGGGATCGTGGGAGAGCGAGTACTGGGTCTTGGCCATGCAGATCGGCAGGCCGCCGTAGCCGAGCTTCTCGAAGGTTTCGATGCGGCTCTCCGCGTCCGCCGAATAGGCGACGTGCTCGGCGCCGTAGATCTCGCGCGCGATGCGCTCGATCTTCTCCTTGATGGAGAGCTCGAGGGGATAGAAGGGGCCGCAGGCCGAGGGCTGCGCGGCGGCCTTCTCCACGGCGCGGGCCAGGTCGGCCGCGCCCTCGCCGCCCTCCGCCCAGTTGCGCGCCACCACGGCGTCCGCGGCGCCGGCCTTGATCGCCGCCTCGCGGACGATCTCCTGCTCGGCCTCGCTGTCCGTCGGGAAGGCGTTGATCGCCACGACGGCCGGGATGCCGAACTTGCGCACGATGCGGAGGTGGGCCTCGAGGTTCGCGAGGCCCTTCCTCACGAGTTCGCGGTCCTCCTGGGTATAGGCGCTCGCCAGGGGCTTGCCGGGCGTGACCTTGGGGCCGCCGCCGTGCATCTTGAGCGCCCGCACGGTGGCGACGACGACGGCCGCGTCGGGCCAGAGCCCGGAGGTGCGGCACTTGATGTCCACGAATTTCTCGAGGCCCATGTCGGCGCCGAAGCCCGATTCCGTGACGACGTAGTCGCCGATCTTGGTCGCCATGAGGTCGGCGATCACCGAGGAGTTGCCGTGGGCGATGTTGGCGAAGGGGCCCGCGTGGACGAAGGCCAGCTGCTCCTCCAGGGTCTGGAGGATGTTCGGCTTGATCGCGTCCTTGAGGAGGATGGTCATCGCGCCGGCGACGCCGAGGTCCTCGGTCGTGACGGGCTTGCCCGCCTTGTCGAGTCCGAGGACGATGCGGCCCATGCGCTCGCGCAGGTCCTTGAGGTCCTTGGCCAGGGCGAGGATCGCCATGACCTCGCTCGCGACGGCGATGTCGAAGCCGGTCTCGCGCAGGGGGCCGTTGTCGATGCCGCCCACGCCGACGACGATCCGGCGGAGGGTGCGGTCGTTCATGTCCACGACGCGCCGCCACCAGACCTCGTAGGGATCCATGTTGAGCTTGCGCATGCCGAGCTTCTCGAAGTAGGCCTCCGACCAGCGGCCCTCGTGGTAGATCCGCGCGTCGAGGGCGGTCGAGCAGAGGTTGTGCGCCGCCGAGACCGCGTGGATGTCGCCGGTCAGGTGGAGGTTGAAGTCGGCCATCGGCACGATCTGGCTGTAGCCGCCGCCGGCCGCGCCGCCCTTGATCCCGAAGGTGGGGCCCATGGAAGGCTGCCGGATCGCCGCGATGGCCTTGCGGCCGATCGCCCCGAAGCCCTGGGCCAGGCCGACGGTCGTCGTCGTCTTGCCCTCGCCGAGCGGGGTCGGGGTGATCGCGGTCACGTCGATGTACTTGGCGCGCTTGGGCTTGTCCGCGTTGTCCTTGAGGAACTCGAGCCTGACCTTGGCCTTGTACCGGCCGAAATGGTCGATGCACTCGTCGCAGATGCCGTAGCCCTCCGCGATCTCCACGATGGGCCGTATCTTCGCCGCCTGGGCGATGTCTATGTCGCTGGGAACCGGTTTCTTCTTTTCGACGGACACGTTGATCCTCCTGGATTTCCGCTGTCGTTTAAACCTAAGGCTTCGGCGGGCGCGAGTCAACGCGGGGCGGCTTTCCCGCTTGCGCCGGCGGCGCCGAAGGGCGAAACTTGGATCGACAGGCAAAGGAGTACCCATGAAAAGAACCTTGTTGTTGATCGCGGGCCTTCTCGCGGCCGCCCTGGCCTTCGGCCAGACCTTGTCCTTCGGACTCGGGGACGCCGGCCTCGAGGCGAGCCTCAACGACCTCGGCGCGTCCGCCAAGGTCGACCTCCCCGGCTTCACGGCCGAGATCAGCCTGCAGTGGGGTTTGCCCGCCGCGCAGGTGCAGGCGACCCTCTCGCAGGGTCTGGCGCCCGCCGAGACCTACCTGGCGGCGGCCTTGGCGAGCCTCTCGGGCAAGCCGATCGACACCGTGGTCGCGGTGTATAAGAAGAACAAGGCCGCCGGCTGGGGCGCCGTGGCCAAGGAACTCGGGATCAAGCCCGGCTCGAAGGAGTTCAAGGCGCTCAAGGACAAGAGCGCCGCGTCGGCCGTCAAGGCCAAGAAAAAGGGGAAATAGCGCCCCGCGGCGCCCGCCGGCGGCGCGACGCCCGCCAGGACGCCATGCCCGCCGGCGGCGCGGCCCCGGTCGGCGGCGCCGAGTCGAACCGCGGCGCCGGGCCGAGCCTCGGCGCCGGTCCTACGCGCGTTGACCGATCCAGCTTGCCTCGCGGTTGGCGGCGGCGGTAGCTTTACATGGCGGGCCGCCGGGCAGGACCTTGGCGGAGCACCCTCCAGGAGGAATCATGGCGACCATCACGCACAAGGGAAATACGATCCACACCGTCGGCGAATTGCCCGCCGTCGGCTCCAAGGCCAAGGACTTCCGGCTCGTCCGCGGCGACCTCTCGGACGCGGCCTTGCGCGATTTCGCCGGCAAGGTGAAGGTGCTCAACATCACGCCGAGCCTCGACACGGGCGTCTGCGCCCTTTCCGCCAAGCGCTTCAACGCCGAGGCGGCCAAGCTCGCCGGCCTCGTCGTCCTCAACGTGAGCTGCGACCTGCCCTTCGCCGCGAGCCGCTTCTGCAAGGCCGAGGGCGTCGACAAGGTCGTCCCCCTCTCCGTGATGCGGGACAAGGCCTTCGGCATGGACTACGGCGTGGAGATCGCCGACGGCCTCCTCGCCGGTCTCCTCTCCCGCGCCGTCGTCGTCCTCGACGCCGCCGACAAGGTCGTCTACGCGGAGCAGGTTCCGGAGATCGGCCAGGAGCCGAATTACGAAGCGGCCCTCGCGGCGGTCCGCAAGGTCCTCCCCGCCGGGTACTGAAACCCGCCACGCCCCAAAACGAAAGGCGCCGCCAAACCGGCGGCGCCTTTTTTGTCCATACGGAGTCGCGGCGAATCCCGCGCGCCCCTTACTCGAGCATCAGGCTCGCGAAGACCTTCGCGTCGCCGATGATGTTCGAGACGAGGGCGCTCTCGTTCGGCTGGTGGGCGGTCTCTTCCATGCGCGCCCAGACCACGGCGTCGAGGCCGGCGTTGCGGAGGTAGGCGGCGACCGAGCCGCCGCCGATGCCGATGGCCTTGCCTTCCACGCCGTAAACCTCGCGGATGGCCTTGGCCAGGGCCTTCACGACCGGCGCGTCGGGGGCGGTGGCCTTGGACTCGTTGGTCTGGAGGATCTCGTACCCGACCGTCACGCCCCAGTCCTTCTCGACCGCGCGCATGCGCTTTTCGACCTCGGCGACGACCTCGGCGATCGAGTAGCGGGGGAGGACGCGGAAGTCGACGTAGAAGACGTCGTCGCCGGGAATCGTGTTGACGTTCGGGACGTTGGCTTCCTTCTTGGTCGGGTGGATCGTGCTGCGGTCCGGGTGGAAGAGGGGGTCGCGGGCGGTGAAAACCTCCTTCTCGAGGGCATGGATCCGCAGGGCGAGGTCCGAGGCCGCCAGGAATGCGTTGGCGCCCTGATCCGGCATGGAGGCGTGGGTCTGCTTGCCCTTCGTCATCACCTTCATCCAGCAGATGTTCTTCTCGGCCACCTCGATCTCGGAGCCGTCGGCGGAGCCGCCGTCCGGCACGAGGATGAGGTCGTCCTTGCGGAAGAGGTCGGCGGCCTTGAGGAGGTGCTGGATGCCGTGGACGGAACCGACCTCCTCGTCGGCGACGAAGAGGAGCTTCACCGTATGGGCGGGGACGATGCCCTGGTCGAGGAGGGAGAGGACGGCGAAGACGGAGGAGACCAGGCCCTGCTGGTTGTCCTCGACGCCGCGGCCGTAGACCCGGCCGTCGCGGTGCTCGACCTTGAAGGGGTCGCTCTTCCACATCGAGCGGTCGCCCTCGGGGACGACGTCGAGGTGGGTCATCACCCAGACGCGGCCCGAGTCGCTCGTCCCGGGGATGGTCGCGACGATGTTCGGCCGCTTCTTGGAGGGCACGCGCTCGTCGGTGGAGTCGAAGCGCTCGATCTTCGTGATGCCGCGCTTGGCGAGCCAGGCCTCCAGGGCCTCGGCCTTGCGGAGCTCGCCGTCGCCGCCGGATTCGGGCGCGAAGGCGGGAATGGCGGTGAGGAGGGACTCAAGCTCGACGATGCCGGCCTCGGCCTTGTCGAGCCAGGCGAAGGATTTCTCTTTGTTGGTCATGCGGTGCTCCCTTTCACGCCTTGCCGGCGCGGCTGTAGGCTTCCCAGGTGGTGCGCACGAGGGTTTCGACGTCGGAATGCCGGGCGGTCCAGCCGAGGGTCTCCTTGGCGAGGGCGCTGGAGGCGACGAGCTTGGCGGGGTCGCCGGGGCGGCGGCCGACGATCTTGGCGGGCACGGGCCGGCCGGTGACGCGGCGCGCGGCCTCCACGATCTCGAGGACCGAAAGCCCCTCCTCGGAGCCGAGGTTGACCGTGAGGCTCCTGTCGTGCCCGGCGATCCAGCCGAGGGCCGCGACGTGGGCGCGGGCGAGGTCGCTGACGTGGACATAGTCGCGCACGCCCGTGCCGTCCTTGGTCGCGTAGTCGTTCCCGAAGATCTGCACCTCCGGACGCATGCCGCAGGCGGCCTCCATCACGACGGGGATCAGGTTGGCGGGATTCCGCTCGAGGCCGGAGATGCGGCCCGCGACGTCGTAGCCGGCGGCGTTGAAATAGCGCAGGGCCGCGAAGCGCATGCCCTTGAGCTTGTCGTACCAGCCGAGGATCCGCTCGATTTCGAGCTTGGTGAAGCCGTAGTAGTTCTCGGGATCGGTGGGGTGCTTCTCGTCGATGGGCAGGTACTTCGGCTCGCCGTAGGTCGCGGCGGAGGAGGAGAAGACCACCCGCATGACGCCGGCCTCGAGGGCGGCGTTGAGGAGGTTGACCGTGCCGTTCAGGTTGTTGAGGGAGTACTTCTCCGGCTTCAGCATCGACTCGCCGGCGGCCTTGAAGGCGGCCAGGTGCACGAGGCCGTCGTAGCCGCCGCGCATCGCGGCGAGGAGGCCCGGGTAGTCGAGGATGTCGCCCTGGACGAAGGCGGCCTCGGGGAAGAGGTTGTCCCGGGTTCCGGAGGACAGGTTGTCGAACACCGTCACGGAATGGCCCGAGTCGAGGAATTCGCGGACGACGTGGCTTCCGATGTAGCCGGCGCCGCCGACGACGAGGATCTTCATGCGTTTTCTCCTTCCGAAGAAGGCGCGCCTCGGGACAGCTGGACCTTCGGGGCGGCCTTCCGCCCCAGTATAGCGAAAAGCGCCGTGCCGTACAGTCCCGCGGCCCCGGCCCCCGGCTCCCGACTCCGAAGCCCGCCCCGCGCCCCGCGCTCCGCGGGCAAGCCGGTTCGCCGGGCCGCCGCGCCCGTGCTGCCGGGCTACCGGGGCCCGCGGATGTAGAGGGGGACCTGCCCCACCTCGTTGCCGTCGACGGCCAGGCTCGCCCGCCAGCGCCCCTCGCCCGGCAGCGGGATGTTCGTGAGGCGGAGGGCGATGTTGGAGGCCGCCGAATCGATGCCGATGCCGTCCACGTTGATCGAGCCTTCGAAGGCCGGGATCAGCTCGCGGCCGTCCGCGTCGCGTATGGAAAAACGAATCTCGTGGTCGCCGAGCTCGTAGACGGAAAAGCGCAGGCGGGCGGCCACACAGCAAAGAGCGTGGTTCGCGGGGAATTCCCGGGCGCAGAGAGTGTCGAAGAGGCCGAGGACGGTGAGCTTGCCCCCTTCTTCCTGGGCGAAGTCGCACAGCGCGAAAAGCTCGAGGGTCATCCGAAGCCTCCTTGGGGCCCTGTAAGGGCGCCACCTAGAGCATAGCGCCCGGAGCGCCAAATGAAAAAGGCCGATCCTTCGAGGATCGGCCTTTATTCGTGCCACCGGTCAGAATTGAACTGACGACACGTGGATTTTCAGTCCACTGCTCTACCAACTGAGCTACAGCGGC
>DAINBW010000177.1:0-6168 GCA_036732745.1 Spirochaetales bacterium
CAGGCCCTCGTCTCGGCCACCAAGCCCGAGCTCTTGGTCGCGACAAGCTTGTCGGCGGCCAGCGCCCTGTTTCCCCTCGCGATCGCCGCCGCCATTTTCTTCGGCTTTTACTCCTTTGAACGCCGGATCCGCAGCCGCGTCGTGACCCTGCTCAGCCTTTTCCTCCTCGGCCTCGGCTTGACCGCCGGGGGGCTGGCCCTGCGCCAGGCCTTTCCGCCCGCGAAGCCGAAGCCGGCCACGGCCGATCGCCCGAGCTACTCGGGCCTGGCCGTCGAGTCCGAAGACCGCATCCTGTTCGCGCAGGCCTATGAAACCGGACCGGCGGGCCTGGCCGCCCGGAGCGCCGTCGGCTACGACGAGGCCGCGCCCTTCCCCCGCCTCGTCTACGAACCGCGCGTCCCCCTGGTCGGCGACGGCCTGGAATTGGGCGGGCGGCGTTACCGGGCCCTGCCGCCGAAGGACACGAGCTTTCCCGCCTTGCCCGAAATCTTCACCCTCGCGCTGGCCCCGGCCTCCTTCGAGTCCCGGCTCGCGGAAAGGGAAAACGGCGGCTACCTCTTCGCCCTCCTCGCCGGCGCCGGCCTCGTCCTCCTCTCGGCGGGCTTCGCCTCGGTTTCGCGCTTCGCCCGCTGGCCCTTGGCGGGACTCGGCCTCTCGAGCCTCGGCCTCGCCCTCGCCCTCCTCCTCGACGGCGCCCTCGCGAGTCCCGCGATGATCGAGCTGCTCCGGCCCGCCGCCGAGGCCTTCGGGCTCGGCGCCCTGCCGATGCCGCTGCTCGCCGCCGCGCTCGAGGCCATCCTCGGCCTCCTCGCCGGGCTCGCCGCCCTGGCCGCCCCGCGCCGGGAGGAAGCATGAAAAGCGGCAAACGCATCCTCGTCGCGGTGCTGGCCTTCGACCTCCTGGCCTTCCTCGGTTTCTTCGCCTTTGCCTTGGCCTCCTACGCCCCGGACCGGGTGATCCCGACCCTGGCGCTGCGCTGGGAGATCGCCGAGGCGCTGTTGGCCCTCTTCCGCTGGCTCCCCGCCCTCCAGTTCCTGGCCGTGGCCGCCGCCCTCGGTTCCGCCTACGGCGACAGCGGCGAACTCCTCGTGAGCGCCATCCTGCCCGGCGTGCTCCTGGCCATCCTGGTCGCCACCGCCGGCCTCATCGCCGGCCCCGGACTCGAGGAATCGCGGAGCGCGGCCCTCGCCACGAGCGACCGCTTCAACGAGGCCATCGAGGCGAGCCGGAAGGCCCTGGACGGCGGGCTCGCCGCCGAGGCCCGGGCGGCCTTCAACCGGGCGGAGGCGATAGACGCCAAGGATCCGCGGATCGACGAACTCAGGGACCGGGTGGTCGGCGCCGAACTCCGGGCCGGAAGGGAAGCCGCCGCGGCCGCCGGCCCGCGCGACGAGGGCAAGACGACCGCCCCCGCCGAGAGCGCGACGAGCGGCCGGGAATTCTACCTCAAGGCCCTCTCCTACTTCGAACGGAAGGACTATTTCAGCGCCCACTACTACGCCGCCCTCGCGGCCAGGGTGGATCCGAGCCTGACCGAGGCGCCCCGCCTGGCGGCCCGCTCCTGGGAAGCGCTTTCCACCGCCTCGGGCGGCTCGACGGGAGCCCAGAAGAACGACTTTTTCATGCGGAAGCTCGAGGCCTACAGCCTCCTGCGCGCCGGCGACTTCATCGGCGCCTTCCGCGAGTTCACGATCCTCGCGCGCGAAAATTCCCTGGACCGCGACGTCCGCCGCTATCTGGAGGAAAGCCGGGTCGAGCTCGAAAAGGCCGCCTTTTTCAAGGACGAGGCCGACCGCGCCCTCGCCGCGCGCGCCTACGACGGCTTCTTCGCCGTGCTGCCGAACGCCGCTCCCGGCGGCGCCCCCGACGGCCTCCTCCGCATCCTGGCCGCCAAGGAAGCCGCCTTCACCCAGGGCGCGGCCTATTTTTTCGAGGTGGAGTATCTCGAGGCGGCCGCTTCCGCCGGCAAGACCGAGAAGCTCACCCACGTCTCCAGCGCCTACGCGAAGCTCACGGAGGGACGGCTCCTCCTCGTCTCCGTGGAGCGCGACAAGCCGGCCTCCGTCTATCGCCCCAAGGCGGCGGGCGCCGGCCCCAAGGACCGGGCCCCTTCGGCCTGGCTCACCCTCGCCCTCGATCCCGAGACGGCCTTCCGCCTCGCCGCGGCCCGCGACGCGCCGGCGACCCTCTCCGCGCTGGGAGCCTACGAGTCCGCCCGCGTCGTCGAAGCCTTCGGCCTCGACCAGACCCCGCTCTACCGGGAGCTGGCGCGGCGACTCGGCCTGCCCTTTGCCCTGCTCACCGCCTCGACCCTGGGCGCGCTGATCGGCGTCCGCTTCCGCTTCCGCGGCGACGGCTCCCTCAAGGCCTTCTCCTGGCTCGGTCTCCTCCTCCTCGCCGCGCCGACGGCGGCCCTCGCCTTCCTGATCGAGGGCATCGACGGCGCCATTTCCGCCTATCTCGTTTCGCTGTTCCCGGGCCCCGCTTCGCTGGGCGTTTCCCTCGGCGTCCGGACGGCCTTCCTCCTGGCCTCCGTCCTTCTCGCGGCGGGCCTGCGCGGCGACGACGGCGCCGGGGGCCGCGGGAACGACGACGCGGCATGAGCGCGCCGGAGGAAGAAGCCCGCGACGGGAAAGCGCCCTCCTTCGTCGGCCGGGCCGCGGGCATCGCCGCGGGTCTGGCCGGGGGCTGGTACGGTCTGGCCGCCGGCTTCCTGATCGGGTACATGGTGGACGAGGCGCGGAACGGCGGCGTCCGGCGGCGCTATTTTTCGGAAGCCGGCGCGCCGCGTCCCCTTGAGTCGCGCCCGGGCCTGGCCCCGGCCGCCGCCCTGGCGCTTCGCGGCGCCTGGCCGCACGCGGGCCCGGCGGCCAACCGCAAGGCGCTCTTCGCCGCGCTGGCCCGGAAGCGGCTGCGGCTGGAGCGCAAGGAAGAAAAGGAACTGGAGCGGCTCCTGGAAGCGGCGGCGGAGGCCGAAGAAGCCCTCTTGCCCGCCTTCGCGCGGGACCTGGCCGGCGTCGCCGGAGGCGACGCCGCCCGAAGGCTCCTCGCCGACTTCGCCTATGCCCTGTCGCGCCGCAAGGCCGACGCCCTCTCGCACGAGACCGACGAGACCATCCTGCGGGGGCTCGCGGACGCGGGACTCGGCCTCGAGGCCGCGCGGGCGGCGCGCGCCGCCGCCTTTCCCGGCTATCGCGATCCCTGGGAGATCCTCGGCCTCGCGCCCGGGGCTGAGGCCGAGGAGCTGAAGCGCGCCTATCGTCGCCTATCGCGCCGGCGCCACCCCGACGCCCTCGCGGCCCAGGCCGCCGAGGCTGCCCAAGCCGCTGCCCAGGCCGCCGAGGCCGCCCCCGCGGGTGGCGCGGGGCGCGCGGGGCGCGCGGGCAGCGCGGGCGGCACTGACGGCTCAGGCGGCACGGGTGTCGCTGGTTGGGCCGGCGACGCGGGGGGCGACGAAGCTGTGGCCCGCGCCGCCGAGGCCTTCGCCGAGCTCAAGGAAGCCTACGACTTCCTGAAGCCGCGGACTTAGCCCCCTCCCAGCCGGAAGAGCCAAAAAAAACGGCGGCCCGACAAGGGGCCGCCGCCGTTGAAGCACCGGGAAAAAGCGCCTAGACCTCGACGCGCTCGATGTGGGCGCCGAGGGAGCGGAGGCGCTCCGTGATGTTTTCGTAGCCGCGCTCGATCTGGTAGACGTTGTGGATCGTGCTCTTGCCTTCCGCGCAGAGGGCGGCGATCACCATGGCCATGCCGGCGCGCACGTCGGGAGAGGTCAGGGAATCGGCCTTGAGGCGGGCGGGGCCGGAGACGACCGCGCGGTGCGGATCGCAGAGGACGATGCGGGCGCCCATGCCGATGAGCTTGTCCACCCAGAACATCCGGGACTCGAACATCTTCTCGTGGATGAGGACCTCGCCCTCCGTCTGGGTCGCGACGACCGTCATGATCGAGGTGAGGTCCGGCGGGAAGCCCGGCCAGGGGGCGTCGTCGATCTTGGGGACCTGGCCGCCGAGGTCCGACTGGACCTTCATCGCCTGGCCGCCGGCGACGTGGAGCTCGGTGCCCTCGACGCTCCACTTGATGCCGAGCCGGCCGAAGGCGACCTTGAGGGGGCGGAGCTCCTCGGGGCGGATGCCCTCGATGACGAGCTCGCCGCGCGTGACGGCGGTGAGGCCGATGAAGGAGCCGATCTCCATGAAGTCGGGGCCGATGGAGAAATCGGCGCCGTGGAGCGCCTTCACGCCCTCGATCCGGAGGAGGTTGGAGCCCGAACCCTCTATCTTCGCGCCCATCGCGCGGAGAAGCTCGCAGAGGTCCTGGACGTGCGGCTCGCTCGCGGCGTTGCGGATGACGGTCTGCCCTTCCGCGAGGACGGCCGCCATGACGGCGTTCTCGGTGCCGGTGACGGAGGCCTCGTCGAGGAAGAGGTCCGTGCCCACGAGCTTGTTGGCGGAGAACTTGAGGGCGCCGTCGATGTCGAGGCGGGCGCCCAGCTCCTCCAGGGCCAGGACATGGGTGTCTATGCGCCGCCGGCCGATGACGTCGCCGCCCGGGGGCGGCAGGACGACCTTGCCGAAGCGGGCCAGGAGGGGGCCGGCGAAGAGGATGGAGGCCCTGACCTTCTTGGCCTCGGCGACCGGGACGTCCGAGCGGACGACGGGACCGGCGTCGACGCGCCAGTCGTTCGGGCCGAGGCGCTCCACCGTCGCGCCGAGGTGCCTGAGGACGTCGAACATGACCTGGACGTCCTCGATCTCCGGGATATTCCTGAGGGTCACCGGTTCCGACGAGAGAAGGGTCGCCGCGATGCAGGGCAGGGCGGCGTTCTTGTTGCCGCTCGCCCGGATCCGACCCTTGACCGGGAATCCGCCCTCGATGACGTACTTGTGCATGCGCCTACTCTACGGAAGAAGCCGCGCGAGGTCAACGGACCGCCGCGAAGGCGACGCCCCGAAACGAATCCGTTCCTTGCGCGAAGGGCGGTTTTCGTACTAGTATGGAAATTCCGGCGGACCAAAAAACCGGCGCGCGACCGGCGCGCGGCAGCCGCCCACGCAAGAGGTTCCCATGCCCTACAAGCTCGACGGCGCCAAATTCGCCACCATCGAGGAGCTCATCGAAGCCCTCTACCCCCTGTACGCCGACAAGATGAGCGAGGAAGAATTCCGCAAGTACGTCGAAGAGCAGGCCGAGAAAACCTGATGCCCACGGATGTCCCCGGGAGCGCGGAGCGCCGCGGCCTTCGCCATTCGATCCGCACCTTCCTGAATCACATCGCGGGTTACGGGGACATCCTGATGCAAGAGGCCGAGGACTCCGGCGAAGCCGAGCTCTGCGGCATCTACGACCGCATCCGCGGCGGGGCCCTCGAGCTCCGCGAAAGCGCCATTCCCTGCTTCCTGGCCCCCGAGGAGGGCGGTCCGGCGGAAGAAGCCCGCGAAAGCTACGAAAAGCGCGTGTACGCCACCCTCTTCGACATCATCGCCCTGGTCCAGACCGCGCGGCGCCGCATCATCGACGGCCAGGCCCAGCGCTTCCTGCCCGACACGGACAAGATCCTCGAGGCCGCCAACTGCATCGTCGAGATCTTCGAGGAGCGCATCGAGGGCGGACTGCCCTTCGTCGAACGCGAGGAGGGCGAGCGCCCCTCGCCCTCCGAAGAGCTTCAGTTCAACCTTCCGCCGGCGCCCCGTTCCGGCCGCATCCTCGTCGTCGACGACAATCTCTTCAACCGCGAACTCCTCTCACGCCACCTCGAGCGCCAGGGCCACGTCGTCTGCCAGGCCTCCGACGGGACGGAGGCCCTGGCCCTTCTCCGCGAGGCGCCCTTCGACGTCCTCGTCCTGGACGTGATGATGCCGGGCATGAACGGCTACCAGCTCCTCGAGCGCCTCAAGTCCGACGAGAGGCTCAAGGACCTCTACGTCATCGTCATCTCCGCCCTCGACGACACCAAGAGCATCGCGCGCTGCATCCAGCTCGGCGCCGAGGATTACCTCCCCCGCGAATTCGAGCCCGTCATCCTGAAGGCCCGGATCGAGTCCTGCCTGGAGAAAAAAAGCCTCAAGGACAAGGAGCAGGTCTATGTCGCCGCGGTGATGGAGACCGAGCGCCGTCTCCGCGCGGAGCTCCAGGAAGGGGCCGCCTATGTCCGCGGACTCCTGCCGCCCC
>DAINBW010000178.1:0-5125 GCA_036732745.1 Spirochaetales bacterium
TTCGGCCGCGCGCGCGAACTCGGCTTCGGCGTCGTCGCCTTCGGCCACCATCTCGACGACTTCGCCGAGACCGCCCTCATGAACCTCTGCTTCCGTGGCCGCTTCGAGCCCCTGGCTCCCGTGCGGAGCTTCGGGGAGGGGAAGGGGGAGCCGCCGATCCGCGTCGTCCGCCCCCTCTGCGAGCTGCGAGAATCGGCCGTCAGGACCCTCGCGGCGCGCCTCGAGTTGCCGGTACTTTCCGTCGATTGTCCCTACAAGACGACGAATCTTCGCGGGAGCGTGAAGCCCGTCGTTGCGGAATTGTCGAAGATGGATACACTTGTACGCGAGAACATTTACCGGGCCTGCTTCGGTCCCCCGCCCGCCAAGGGCGGCGGGGCATCGCGAACCGGCAGCGGCGGTTCCGAGGAGGACTGATGGAGATACGCAACTTGCTCGAGGACGCCGTCCTGTCCTTGGTCGACGAACTCTTCGCCTCGGAGGAAAAGGACAAGCGCCTCGGCTTCTGCACCTGCGGCCAGTGCCGCCTCGACGTGGCCTGCTACGTCCTGAACCGGATCAAGCCCGAATACATCGTCTCGAGCCGCGGGCTCGCCTACCGCGAACGCGACTCCCTGGAGAAGGTCCAGCGCCGGGCCGACATCATCACGACCGCGAAGGAAGGCTGGGCGAGGGTCTCGCACCAGCCCCGCGCGACGGCCGACCACGCCCTGCAGCGCATCGTCCACGACTTGCCCGAGGGGCCCGCCTTCAATTTCCCGACGGTGATGGGCCGGGCCTTCAACGGCCTCAACTTCGAGCCGCTCGCGTCGGGGGAGGTCCTCCTCCTCATGGAAGGTCAGCCCCTGCCGATGGTCGACGCGAACTGGCAGAACCCCTTCGTGTTGGCCCAGGCGACGGCGGGCACCTTCATCTTCTGGCCGCGTCCGCGGGCCTCCGCGGCGGCGGGGGAGGAATCCCGCTTCGCCTTCGAGCTTCGCGTCGAGGTCCCGGGCTTCGATCCCGTCTCGCACTACTTCGAGTTCGACCTCGCCTCGGACCGCGCCGCCAAGGACGAGTTCTCCCTCCAGCGCGTCCACAAGATCCCGGATCTCTACCTGTTCCCGAAGTAGCCGCTACGTTTTGACCGCCCACCAGAGCCGGGCCGAGGAGGAACGCGGATTGTCGCGGCGTTCCTCCGGGCTCGGCTTCATGCCTTCCGCCGCTGCCGCGGCGTAGATCCCGCGTTCGAGCCCTTCCCGGAACGCCGCCTCGATCCGCCCCCCCTCGCCCGAATGGAAGCAGAGCAACGCGGCCCTTCCGCCGGGTTTGAGGCAGGAGGGGAGGGCGGCGAGGAGGCTCTCGAGGGCCGCGAATTCGCCGTTCACCTCGATGCGGAGGGCCTGGAAGGTCCGACGGATGATTTTCCGCGTGACCTCCTCCGGATTCAGCCGGGACGCCAGGGCGTCGCGGATCGCGTCCGCGAGGGCGGTGGTCGTCGTGATCGTCCCGCGGCGCTGGGTCAACACGCGCGCGATCACCGGCGCCTCGCTCTCGTCGGAATATTCGGCGATGATCTCGCGGAGGCGGGCCTCGGGGATCGTCAGGAGGAGCTCCGCCGCGCTCCGGCCGCGGGTCGGATCCATGCGCATGTCGAGGGGGCCCTCGCTCTTGAAGGTGAAGCCCCGTTCGGGATTGTCGATCTGCATCGAGGAGACGCCGAGGTCGGCCAGGATCATGTCGACGCCGGCGAGCCCCTCCGCCCCGAGGAGTTCCGGCAGCTCGGCGAAGTTCATGAGCCGGGGGCGGAAGGCGTCCTCCGTGAAACCAGCCTCGGCCAGCCGGGCCGAGGTTTTGGCTATCTCGAGGGGATCGCGGTCGAGGCCGTAAAGCCTCCCTCCCGGTTGGATGGCCTTGAGGATTTCCAGCGAGTGGCCGCCGTGGCCGAGGGTCGCGTCGACCGCGGTCTCCCCCGGCTTGGGCGCCAGGACCTCGAGGACTTCCTTGAGGCAGATGCTGCGATGGCTTCCCGCCGGCGTGGCGCCGCGGGAGAGCACCTTCTCGATGTCGCCGGGATACAGCTCGGGATTGAGTTCCTTGTATTTTTCGGAGAAGGCGCGCGGGTGCGTGCCCTTGTAGCGTGCCCGCCGGCGGTGCGGCTCCCTCGATTCGTCAGCCATGCGAGTACCTCGCTTTCCCGCGCATTCTCGCACGAAGGGCCGGCCCGCAAGAAGCCGGTTCCGTCCCGCCCGCGCCAGCCCCGCCCGCTCCACGCCCGCCCGCGTCGGGCGCCGGAGGCTCGGGTCAGCGCGTGTAGCCTTCGAGTTCCGCCGCCGGAACGAGTTCGAGATAGTGGTAGCTCTTCGCCTCGCCCCGCTCTTCGGTGTTGCGGATCTTGACGACCCGGTAGGCGATCATCCGCGCGGTGGGCAGGGGCAGGTCGAGATGGCGACCGTTCAGGTCCACGAGATCGTCGAAGCGCAGGGGTCCCGGCACCTCCTGCCGCTCGCCGTCGGGGAAAACGATGAAGTATTCGTAAATCGTCATGCCCGGAGCATAGCCCGGCTTCTTTTCGAATACAGCTATACATTCGTATGGCGAAACGGATAAAAATATTAATTCTGTCGCCTCTTTTCAAATTTGCCTTCGTTGACAGCTCCAGTTATAGGGGTAGTATAAAAACGGGTGGGAAAAAGTGGTAAAAAGTAGGAAGTAGTGGCATGAATCTGCTAACTGGGGAGTTCAGGAACAGCCTGGACGAAAAAGGACGACTCTCGCTGCCCGCGCGTCTCCGCGGGGAGCTTCCGGGGAGTCAATTCGTCCTTACCCAGGGAGTGGACAAGTGCCTCTGGCTTTTCCCGCCGGAGCAATGGACTGCTCTCTCCACAAAGCTCATGGAGTCGACGAGCCTCTTCCAGGCCAAGTCGCGCCTCGTTCAGCGGCGCATCCTGGCCCCGGCCCAAGAGGTGGAAGTCGACAAGCTGGGCAGGATCCCCGTCCCGCAGAGCCTGCGGGAATGGGCGGGGTTGACCAAGGAATGCGTCATCCTCGGGATCACGAAGTACATCGAGATCTGGGACGCCGACGAGTACCGGAAGTACTGGGACGACAACGAGTCCGAGTTCCGGGCCGCGGCCGAGGAGTTGGGGGAGCTTACGCTCTAGGCGGTCATATGGAAGCAGTGCACGTACCGGTCATGCTGGACGAGGTTCTCTCATTCCTCGTCCCCCCGCGCGAGGACGCGCTCATGGTGGACTGCACCCTCGGGGAGGGCGGCCACGCCGCGGCCTTCCTTTCGCGTTATCCCCGCCTCCTCTATACCGGCCTCGACGCCGATCCGCGCATCCAGGCCAAGGCGCGCGAGCGCCTCGCGCCCTACGCCCCCCGGGTTGAGTTCCGTCTCGGCTACTACGACGAGCTTCTGACCGCCCTCGCCGGCGAGGTCGAGGAGGCCGAGTCCACCGCCTCCGCCTCCGCCCCGGCTCCCGAAGCCCGGAAGGGCAGGCGGCCCGACCTCGTCCTCTTCGACCTCGGCATCAGCATGCACCACTACCTCGAGGCCGGCCGCGGCTTCGGTTTCAACAAGGACGAGGCCCTGGACATGCGCCTTTCGCCGGACGCGCCCCGCGGCGCGGCCGACCTCGTCAACCACGAGCGGGAGGAAGAGCTCGCCCGGATCATCTTCGAATACGGCGAGGAGCGCTATTCCCGCCGCATCGCCCGCGCCATCGTGGAGGCCCGGAAGGCCGGCGGCATCGCGACGAGCGGCCGCCTGGCCGACGTCGTCGCCGGCGCAGTGCCCCCCGCCTACCGCCACGGCCGCATTCACGCCGCCACCAGGACCTTCCAGGCCCTCCGCATCGCGGTCAACGACGAGCTTGGCCGCGCCGAGCGGGCCATCCGCCGCGCCGCCTCCCTCCTCGCCCCCGGCGGCGTCGTCGCGGTCATCAGTTTCCATTCCCTCGAGGACCGGATCGCCAAGAACGTGCTCCGCGAACTCGCCGGGCGCTCGACTCGGGCGCCGGACGAGCCGATAGGTAAGGAGCCGGACGAGGCGATCCTCGAGCTTCTGACCAAGAAGCCGCTCGAGCCGACGGCCGAAGAGGCCGCCCGGAATCCCGCCTCCCGGAGCGCGAAGCTCCGCGCCGCCCGCAGGATCGGGCCCGCGGGAAAGGCCGAACGATGAAAAAGGCGAGCGCCCTCCTCCTCTTGCTTTCCCTGCCCCTTCTCCTCCTGGCCGCCGTGTGGCAGGCGAGCCGCTACGGCGCCCTCGCCGCCGAGCTCCGCCGCCTCGAGGCCTCCCAGGAAGATTGGGTGGAGGAGAACAAGAAGCTGCTCGGGGGCATCGCCGTCCTCGCCAGCCGCGAGCGCGCCGCCTCCCTCGCCGCCGAGCTCGGCCTCGAGAAGGCCGGTCCCGAGCGCCGCCTGCGGATCGTGACGGAGCGCGGCCCCCGCGGAGGTTCCGATGGCTGAGACGCTCGGTTTCTCCGCCGCCGAAGCCCTGGCGGTCATCAGGGCCGCCGCCGCCGAATACGCCCCCCTGGCCGCCGCCCGCTCCTCCGCGCCGCCCGCCGCGGTCGCGGAGGCCTTCGCCGCCGCTTCGCTCCTTGGGAGTCCGAAGGCGCGCTTCGAGACGGTCGCCGTCGATTCCCGCAAGGCCGGTCCCGGCACCCTCTTCGTGGCCCTGCCCGGGGAGCGGGTCGACGGCCACGACTACATCCGCCAGGCCCTGGAGGCCGGCTCGCCCTGCGTGCTCGCGGAAGGCCCGCGCTGGGCGCGCCTTTCCGCCGCCCTCGGGCCCCTCCTCGAGGAGAAGGGCGCCGCGCTTATCCTCGCGCCCGACTCGCTCGGCGCCTTGCAGATCCTGGCGCGGGAGCGCCGCCGCCGCCGACCCGGCCTCGTCCGCGTCGGCATCACGGGCTCGAGCGGCAAGACGACGACAAAGGAGATCGCGGCGGCCGTCCTCGGCGGCTCGCGGCGGGTCGCCCTCAATCCCGGCAACCTCAACTCCGACATCGGCCTGTCGCAGAGCATGTTCGGCATCGGGGAGGGCGACGAGATCGGCGTCTTCGAGATGGGCATGAACCGCAAGGGCGAGATGGCCGAGCTCGCCTGGATCTATGAACCTTCGCTCGCGCTCATAACG
>DAINBW010000178.1:5135-6160 GCA_036732745.1 Spirochaetales bacterium
CATCGCGCCGCCGGACGTGGCTGCCGTCGTCAACGTCGGGACTGCCCACATCGGCATTCTCGGTTCCCGCGACGCGATCGCTTTAGAAAAAAAAGCCGTTTTCTCGCGCTTCTCCGGCGCCGAATGCGGCTTTGTCCACGAGAACGACGACTACAACGCCTTCCTGAAGGAAGGCGTGCGGGGGGAGGTCCTGGACTTCGGCCCCCGCAGCACGAAGGGCTTCCGCGGGGCGGAGGATCTGGGGCTGGACGGCTTCGCCGTCGACTGGGAGGGGCTCCGGGTCCGCTTTCCCCTGGTGGGGCGGCACAATCTCTCGAACGCCATCGCGGCGATGGCTCTCGCGGAGCGCGTGGGGACGCCTCCGCGGGAACTGGCCGCGGGCCTCGAGCGGGTGCGGCCCCTTTTCGGCCGTTCGGAGATTCTCCGGGGCGAGGTCACGATCATCCGCGACTGCTACAACGCCAATCCGGACTCCTCGGAGGCGGCCATCGAGTTTTGCGACTCCCTCTCCTGGGGCGGGCGGCGCGTCTACGTCCTCGGCTCGATGCTCGAGCTCGGGGCGGAGTCGGTCGCCGCCCACCGCAGGGTGGGGGAGGCCGCGGGCCGCTCCCGCGCCGACGCGCTCTTCTTCTTCGGGGAGGAGGCGCGCCCGGCCTACGAGGCGGCGATCGAGGCGGGCTTCGCCGGTCCCGTCGCGCATGAGGAAGACTTCGATCGTCTCGGGCGGGCGGCCCGGGAAGCCATCAGGCCGGGGGACCTCGTCCTCCTCAAGGCTTCGCGGGGCATGGCCCTCGAGCGCCTTGCCGAACTGCTGAACCGTTGACGGAGGACGCGCATGTTCCTTGAGTTCCTGTATCCCTTGGTGAAGTATTTCTCCCCCCTCAACGTCTTCAAGTACCTCACCTTCCGTTCGGCCTACGCGGCGGTCACGGCCCTCCTCATCGCCTTCCTGTTCGGGCCCTGGCTCATCGAGCGGCTCCGCGTCCTCAAGTTCGGCCAGTCCGTCAGGACCGACGGCCCGGAAA
>DAINBW010000179.1:0-6132 GCA_036732745.1 Spirochaetales bacterium
AGCATCACCGCGCGCCGCACGCCGAGCCGGGCGAGCTCCCGAACCGCGTCGGCGGCGTCGGCCTTGGGCTCGTCGCCGATGACGATGCGGCCCACATAGACGCCGTCCACCGCGACGTTGACCGTCGTGCCCTCCGCCGCGCAGGAGCCGTGGGGAATGTTCTCGAGGTGGAGGAGGCGGTCGTTGCCCGCGACGATGCGGCGGCCGCCGATCTCGGCGACGACGCCGTGGCCCGGCAGTTCGCGCACCAGGGAAGCCTCGTCCTCGGTGCCGTCGGAGAGGCCGCGCCCGCGGGCCGCCTCGCGGATGGAGGCCGCGATGGGGTGCCGCGACCGCGACTCGGCGGCGGCGGCGAAGCGGAGGATCTCGTCCTCGGGGAAGGCGCCGGGCGCGGAGGGCGGGGCTGCGGGCAGGACGGCCAGGACCTTGAAGACGCCCTTGGTCAGGGTGCCGGTCTTGTCGAAGACGACCGTCTTGGCCTCGGCGAGGGCGTCGAGGACGGTGGCGCCTTTCACGAGGATGCCCCGCTTGGCCGCGCCGCCGATGCCGCCGAAGTAGCCGAGGGGCACGGAGACGACGAGGGCGCAGGGGCAGGAGATGACGAGCATCACGAGGGCGCGGTAGGCCCAGTCGGCGAGGGACTGGCCGAACAGGAGGGGCGGCAGGAAGGCGATGAGGGCCGCGAGGACGACGACGATGGGCGTGTAGACGCGGGCGAAGCGGGTGACGAATTTCTCCGTCTTGGCCTTGGCGTGCGAGGCGTTCTCCACGAGCTCGACGATGCGGGCGGCCGCGGATTCCCCGGCCGGCCGGACCGAGCGGGCGGTGAGGGCGCCGTCGACGGCGAGGGTGCCGGCGAGAAGCTCGGTCCCGGGCGCGGCGCGGCGCGGGGTCGGCTCGCCGGTCAGGGCCTGCGTGTCGACGAGGGCCTCGCCGGCGACGACGGCGCCGTCCAGGGGGATGCGCTCGCCGGGCAGTACGAGGTATTCCTCGCCGATGGCCGCCTCCTCCGCGGGGAGGAGTACCCACTCGCCGCCGCGGCGGAGGCGGGCGGTGTCGGGCCGGAGCGCCAGGAGGCTCCGGACGGAGTCCCGGCTCTTTTCGGCGGCCCGCTCCTGGAGCATCTCGCCGATCTTGTAGAAGATCATGACGCCGACGGCCTCCTCGAACTGGCCGATGGCGAAGGCGCCGAAGGTGGCGATGGTCATGAGGAAGAGCTCGTCGAAGACCTTGCCGCGGAGGATGTTGCGGAAGGCTCCGGCGACGACGTTCCAGCCCGCCAGGGCGTAGGCGGCCAGGAACAGGAGGGGCGCGATCCAGCCGCCGAAGCGGCCGAGCCCCCGGGCCGCGCCGGTGGCCTCGAGGGCAAAGGCGGCCGCGGCGAGGAGGACGGCGGCGCCGAAGAAGGCGAGCTCCCGGCGGAGGTTGAAGCCTTCGCCATGGTCATGGCCGTGATCGTGATCGTGGCCATGGCCGCGATCCTGGCGTTCGATGCTGACGCCGGGCTCGATGCGGGCCACGGCGGCCTCGACCGCCGCCAGGTCGAGGGCCTCGACCTTCATGGAAAGGGTGCCGAAGTCGACGCTCACCGAGCTGACGCCCTCGAGCTTCTTTATGCCTTCCTCGATCTCGCCGGCGCAGACCGGGCAGTCGAGTCCCTTCAAGCGGTAGGTGGTCATCGGGATTCCTTTCGTTCGGAGATGTGGTCGAGGCCGACGAGGAGTATCTCCTTCACGTGCTCGTCGTCGAGCGAGTAGTAGACGGTCTTGCCGTCGCGGCGGTTTTTCACGAGGCGGGCCGCGCGGAGCAGGGCGAGTTGGTGGCTCACCGCCGATTGGCTCATGCCGAGGACCGCGCCGAGGTCGCAGACGCAGAGTTCCCCCTCGGCCAGGGCGGAAAGGATGCGCAGCCGCGTCGGCTCGGCGAAGAGCTTGAACAGTTCGCCGAGGGACTGGAGCGCGGCCGGACTCGGGGCGGCGGCGAGGGCCTCCCGAACCCGTTCCTCGTGGACGAGGCCGCAGGAGCAGGTGGCCGCCGGGGCGAGGTGGCCTTCCGCGGCGCCGGGCAGGGCAAGTTCGATGGCTTCACTCACGGTATGACTCCTTTTATGGGGTCCTGATTGCATGAACATATGAACAAGTATTCATATATACCAAACCGCCTCCTTCGTCAAGCGGCCATGGATGGACGGTGATTCTTTTCGGTTTATACTCCTCGTATGGACGAAAAGCCGCGTCTGCCGCTCCTCCTCGGCGAGCGCCGGGGAGCTGCCCGCAACGCCGGCCTCGGGCCGATGGAGGCCCCTCGCCTCGTCTTCGGCCTTCCCCTCTGGCACGGCGCCGAGCGCGAGGGGCTTCTTCTCATGGAGAGCATCCGCGCCTTCGGCGGCGGCCTGGCGTCGGCGCCGATCCTGGTCGCGGCCCGGGACGGCGGCCGCGGCCTGGCGGCGGGCTTCCTCGGCGCCCTGCCCGCCTTCGGGGCGGAGCTGGTTCCCTACGCGGCGGACGAGGCGGCGAGGGCCCTGGCCTTCGGCGAAAAGCCCTTCGCGGCCGCCGCGGTCGAGGCGCGTTGCCGGAGCCCGGTCGGCGGCGGGCGCGCGGAGCTCCTGGCCTGGCTCGATCCTGACGCCTTCGTCGTCCGCGAACCGGGCGAATTTCTCCTGCCGGCGGGGACGGAGCTCGCCTTCCGGCCGGTCCACCATACCCTTGTCGGCTCGCGCTTCGAGGCCCCGCTCGACGAGTACTGGACGGCGATCTACGAGGCGGTCGGCGTCGATCCCGACTCCGCCTTTCCGATGACGGCGACCATCGACCGGGCGGTCCTGCGCCCCTACTTCAACGCGGGCTGTCTGGCCCTGCGGCCCGAGACCGGGCTTTTCGCCGCCTGGGCGGCGGCCTTTTCGGGCTGCCTGACCGATGCCAAGGTCGCGGGGACCCTCGCCGCCGACCCTCGCCGCGGGCTCTTTCTCCACCAGGCGGCCCTGGCCGCCGCGGCGCTCGCCCGTCTGCCGCGCGCCGCGATGCGGGAGCTCTCCTTCGCCTACAACTACCCCCTGCACCTTCACGGGTCTTGTCCCCCGGAGTTGCGGCCGCGACGGCTCGAAGATCTCTTTGTCCTCCGGTATGACGAGTGGGCGAACTGGCCGGGCGCCGAGGATTGGCGCGCGCTCCTCCCCGCCGACGAGCCGCGCGCCGCCTGGCTCGACGCGCGGCGCGCCGCCCTGGCGCCCCTGGCCTGAGCGCCCCGTTGTTCGGACGCCCGTGGCGGATAAATATGCGGCGAATACGCAAGCGCCGCGCCGGTGATTGCGGCCTAGTCGATCCTTTTCAAAGGGAAGCGAATTGCGGTAGACTACCGCATCCGAGTTTTCAGCGAGGAAACGCATGAACATGCTTGATAAGCGCACCAAGATAGTGGCGACCCTCGGCCCCGCCTCCGAGAATCCCGAGACCGTCCGGGCCCTTCTCCTGGCCGGCGTCAACGTGTTCCGCCTCAACTTTTCCCATAAGACCCCCGAGGAAGCGACCCTGGCCATCGCGATGGTCCGGGCCGCCCGCGCCGAGCTCGCTGTGCCCGCCGCCATCATGGCCGACATCAAGGGCCCCGCGGTCAGGCTCTACGGCTACTCGAAGCCGATGGCCATCGAGACCGACCAGGTCCTTCTCATCGAAAGCCGCCCCCAGGAGGGGATCGAGCGCCTCGAGGCCCCCGCCGGCGGCGCCTACACGAACCTGCCCGACATCGACCGCCTCTGCGCGATCGGCCAGCGGATCCTCCTCATGGACGGCTACTTCGCCGGCGAGGTCGTCGGCCGGCGGCCGGGCGGGATCGAGGTGCGCATCGGCAATCCCGGCAGCCTCCGCCCCAAGGCCCACCTCACGGTTCCGAACGTCGACTATCCGATTCCCTTCCTCTCCGACAAGGACATCCGCGACATCTCCTTCGCGGTCGAGAAGGAGGTCGAGTACATCGCCCTGTCCTTCGTCCGCTGCGCCACCGACATCGAGGAGGTTCGCCGCCTCGTCGCCCGCTCCCGCACCGAGTCGGGCGCCCGCCCCCGGGCCCTCCTCATCGCCAAGATAGAGAGCGCCCGCGGCCTGGCCTCCGTGGACGAGATCGTCGAGGCCGCCGACGGCATCATGGTCGCGCGCGGCGACATGGGCGTGGAGATCTCCGTGGAGAGCGTGCCCCTGGCGCAGAAGCGCATCATCCGCACGGGCTACCTGGCCGCGCGGCCCGTCATCACCGCGACCCAGATGCTCGAGTCGATGATCGAGAGCCCCATGCCGACCCGCGCCGAGGCGAGCGACGTGGCCAACGCCTGCTTCGACTCCACGAGCGCCGTGATGCTCTCCGGCGAGACCGCGATGGGCCGCTTCCCCCTGAAGGTCGTCGAGACGATGGGCTCCATAATCCGCGCCGTGGAGAAGGAATTCGACTACGAGGGCTTCCACCGCTCGGTGCCGCCCAACGTGCGCTCCGGCGACCTCCCGGCGATCATGTCCTACAACGCGGTATCCACCGCCTACCAGTGCGGCGCCGCCGCCCTCGCCGTCCTCACGGAGACCGGCCACGCCGCCCGCCTCCTCTCCCGCCTCCGGCCCAGGATGCCCATCCTCGCCTTCACGCGGGACGAGACGGTCTACAACCAGCTGGCCCTCAACTGGGGCGTCGTGCCCGTCCTCCTGCCCAAGCCCTACGAGCGCCTCGAGGAGGCGGTGGCGATGGTGGGCGAGGCCACCCTGGCCGCAGGCGCCGCCAAGCGCGGCGACCGCCTCGTCATCGTCGCGGGCCTTCCCCTGGCCAGGCAGGGGACGACCAACATGATCCGCGTGGAGACGCTGTAGGCCGCCTTCCCCGCGCCCTTCCTGGCGGGCGCGCTTTTGCCGCGCCACGATCGGGCTGTTGTTGTCGGGCCTCCCTCCGGGGAGGCCTTTTTCATGCCCGATCGGTCGCCTCGAGGCCCCGCTACTTGACGTGGCGGGTCAAATGTTATAGGCTTCTAACAAATGCCGAGGTAAAGGCTTCGTTGTGGGCTTGGCTTGGCATGAGAGTTAGAATTGACTAACACATCACTCGGAGGAATCATGCATCTTTCCGAAGCCCCGGCCGGGGCGAGGTTCAGGGTAGTCCGCGTGGCGCTCGGCAGGGAAGTCGGCAAGCGCCTCGTCGACATGGGCTTCACCGAGGGAGCCGAGGGCAGCGTGGTCCGCCGCGGCTTCCTCCGCGGACCGATGCAGGTTCGGCTGCGGGGCTATGACCTCCTCCTGCGCCGCGGCGAGGCCGCCGGCATCGAGATCGTGGCATTGGTCGAGGAGCTCACCCAATGAGCGCCCCGCGCTCCCGCGTCCTCAAGGTCGCGCTGGCCGGCAACCCGAACGCGGGGAAGACGACCCTCTTCAACGCGCTGACCGGCGCCCACCACAAGGTGGGCAACTACCCGGGAGTCACGGTGGAAAAGCGCGAGGGTTCGCGCGTCCGCGGCGCGCGGGAGTACCGCTTTGTCGACCTCCCCGGCATCTACAGCCTGACGGCCTATTCCATCGACGAGGTCGTCACGCGCGACTTCCTCCTCGACGAGAAACCCGATCTCATCGTCGACGTCCTCGACTCGACCAACCTGGAACGCCATCTTTACCTCTGCCTCCAGATCCAGGAGCTCGGCATCCCCGTCGTCGGCGCGCTCAACATGAGCGACGAGGCCGAGGCGAAGGGCATCCGCGTCGACGAAAAGGCCCTCGGCGAGCTCCTCGGCCTGCCGATGGCCAAGACGGTCGGCACGAAGGGCGGCGGCGTGGACGCCCTCCTCGACCTCGTGGACGCCGTCGCCGACGCCGCCGCCGAGTCCGCGACCGGCCGCCCCGACGCCGACCGGCGGAAGAGCGTCCATTACGGCGAGGAGCTCGAGGCCCGGCTCGCTCCGGTGGAGCGGGCGGTCGCCGCCGATCCGGCCTTCGCCGCGCGCTTTCCCGCCCGCTGGCTGGCCGTGAAGCTCCTCGAAAAGGACGCGAACGCGGCGGAGCGCCTCGGCGCCCACCGGGACGCCGCCAAGGTGCGCGCCCTGGCCGCGGAGTCCATCGCGTGGATCGAAAAGCACTACGGCAAGGACGCCGAGATCGTCGTCTCCGAACG
>DAINBW010000180.1:0-6127 GCA_036732745.1 Spirochaetales bacterium
CCGGGCCGGTGGTCGCCGGCGTGCCGCTCGCCGCGGCTGCGTTCGGCGCCGGAGCTGCGCCGGGGCTTCTGGAGGGGGGAAACGCCGAGCTTCTTGAAGACGACGAGGACCGCCGCCTCGAGCTCGACGCGCGGGGGATTCAAGGGGGCAAGGAGGAGCCGGGCCTGGACCACGGCCTCCTGGTAGGCTTCCGGCGTGTCGGCGACGAGGCCGTCGGAGGACTCGAGGAAGGCCTTGAGGAAGTGGGACAGGAGGAGGGAGAGCCGTTTTTCCTTCCCCGGGTCGGCGGCGTAGGCGTCGAGCTCCGCGAGATCGCGGAACAGCGCGCGCCGGAGGGCGCCGTCGCGGGCGAGCCGCGCGGCGGCGTCGGGCAGCATGTGCCGGAGAAGGTCGAAGTCGGCGAGGCCCCGGACGATGGTCTCGGCCTTCGCCGAACCGAGGATCTTGAGGAACTCCTCGGTGAGCCGGGAGGTGCTGGCGTCGGCGAGGAGGTCGGCATCGCGCTTGATGGCCAGCTTGGTGAGGAAGGGAATGCGGAAGCTCGAGGTGGACGCGTACTTGACGCAACGGATCATGCGGACCGGATCTTCCTTGAAGATCGTGGCCAGGGGGATGACGGGCGTGATCCGCTTGGCCGCCATGTCCTTGAAGCCGCCGACATAGTCGATGAGAACGGCCTCCAGGGGATCGTAATAGAGGGCGTTCAGGGTAAAGTCGCGGCGGAGCGCGTCCTCGTCCATCGTGCCGTACTCGTTGCCGACGGTGCCGTTGGCGATCGAGCGGAAGGTGGAAACCTCGAAGATCTTGGGCCCCGCGTAGACGTGCACCAGGCGGAAGCGCCGCCCGATCACCCGCGCGTTGCGGAATATGCGCCGGATCCGCGGCGGTTCCGCGTCGGTGACGATGTCGAAGTCCTTGGGGCGCCGGTCCAGGAGGAGGTCCCGCACGGCGCCGCCGACGACGTAGGCCTCGTGGCCGTTTTCGCGAAGCCGCTCGATGATGCGGAGGGCGTCGGGATCGATGCGGCTCTTGTCGATGCGGTGTTCCGCCTCGGTGTAAACGATGGCCTTGGCAACAGGCTTGCCGTCCTCGGATCTTCTATAGCGGATGAGCAACGCGGAACCTCGTCGTTACGAAGCGATGGTATCGGTTGAGTATGTACAGAATGGGAGGCGCGGGTCAAGCGGAGCCGGGGTGAAGGGCGCGGACGCGCCCCGCCCCGGCGGCGGAACCGTCAGGCGAGCCTTTCGCGCCGGTCCCCGAGCCAGGCGACGAGGTCGGCGGCGACCTCGTCCCGGTTCGTCTCGTTCAAGACCTCGTGGCGGGCTTCGGGATAAAGCCGCATCGAGAGGTCCTTGATGCCGAGCGCGACATAACGCTCGTGGAGCTTCTTGAAGCCCCCGGTGGCGCCGCCGCAGGGATCGGCGTCGCCGGCGAACATGTAGAGGGGCAGGTCCTTGGGAATCCGGCGCATCGACGCGGGGGAATAGGCGCGGGAGGTGCCCCCGAGGAGGTCGCGGAAGAAGGAAAAGCTGCAAAGGAAGCCGCAGCGGGGATCGGCGATGTACTTGTCGACCTCGGCCGGATCGCGGGAGAGCCAGTCGAACTTGGTCCGGGTCGGGCCCAGGGCCTTGTTGAAGGAACCGAAGCTCATCGTGTCCAAAAGGGGCGAGGGGGTCTTCTTGCCCTTGACCAGGCCGCCGATCGTCGCGATGGCGGTGCCGGCGGCGACGACGGCGCCGGGCACGGGTTCCGGCACGCCGGAGAGGGCGCAGGCCGCGAGTCCGGCGCCGTACTCGGCGATATATGCCTGCGAAATCAGGGAGCCCATGGAGTGGCCGAAGAGGAACAGGGGCTTGCCCGACCGCTCCGCGCGCGCCGCCTGGCCAATCTCGTGCAGGTCGTCCACGACCCGGCGGAA
Source organism: Spirochaetales bacterium (assembly GCA_036732745.1). Classification (GTDB taxonomy): domain Bacteria; phylum Spirochaetota; class Spirochaetia; order Treponematales; family Rectinemataceae; genus JAEUJG01. Next base: position 1,922 of record DAINBW010000180.1, read on the forward strand.
GCCGTCCTTTTCCGCGAACCAGCCGAGTTCCTCCTCGCGCGCCGCGGTGAGGCCGTGGCCGCGGTGATCGGGCGCGTAGACGGCCCAGCCGGCCGCGGTCAGGCGCTCCGCGAGCCGGGCGTAGCGGGCGCCGTGCTCCGCCATGCCGTGGGCCACGAGGAGGAGGGACCGGATTTCCCCGTCCGGAAGCCAGCGGTGCACATGGATTTTCTTGCCGTCCGACGCGGTGAAGGAATAGGGCGCGGTTTTCATGTCTCTGGCTCCTCGAAAGGTGGCTTGCGGGATCGGGGCAATAATAGTCCCGCATTTCCGCTCAAGGCAAGCCAAAAAGAGCCGAAAGGGGCTCAAGTTTCGAGGCGGGCTTTCCGATCATGAAAAGGAAGAACCGGAAGGCGAGCGGTATTCCCGCGAGGGACCCACTACTCCCCTTCCCTTCATGATTGTCGGCCGACGCGGAATCGCCTTTAGCGAATTCCCGTGAAAGGTCGGAAGGAGGCTTGGGGAGGCCGCTTAAAGGACGTGGCCGCTACGTCGCCGCGGAGGACCCGCGGAGACCGCATTCCGGCTTTCCCCCGGGCTGCCCTTGAGGGCGGCGACGGGAAAACGCGGGGCAAGGATGCCCCGCGCCAGACATCCAAGGAGGATGGAATATGATCATCAACCACAATCTGAGCGCCATGTACGCGGATCGCCAGCTCAAGGTGAACAACCAGAGCATCGAGAAGAACATGGAGAAGCTCTCGTCCGGCCTCAGGATCAACCGCGCCGGCGACGATGCCTCCGGCCTCGCCGTCTCCGAGAAGATGCGGTCCCAGATCCGCGGCCTCAACCAGGCGTCCAAGAACGCCGCCAACGGCATCTCCTTCATCCAGACCACCGAAGGCTACCTCCAGGAGACGCAGGACATCCTCCAGCGCATGCGCGAGCTGTCCGTCCAGGCCTCCAACGGCGTCTACACCGCCGAGGACCGCATGCAGATCCAGGTCGAGGTCAGCCAGCTCGTCGACGAGATCGACCGCATCGCCTCCCACGCGCAGTTCAACGGCATGAACCTCCTCACCGGCCGCTTCGCGAAGGACAACGGCGAGAACGGCGTGACCGGCTCGATGTGGCTCCACATCGGCGCCAACATGGACCAGCGCGAGCGCGTCTTCGTCGGCACGATGACCGCCAAGGCCCTCGGCGTCCGCGCCGTCGGCAACGACGAGATCGTCTCCCTCGAGAGCCCCGACGGCGCGAACCGCACCATCGGCGTCCTCGACGAGGCCCTGAAGCGGGTCAACAAGCAGCGCGCCGACCTCGGCGCCTACCAGAACCGCCTCGAGCACGCGATCAAGGGCATCGACATCGGCGCCGAGAACCTCCAGGCCGCCGAGAGCCGCATCCGCGACACCGACATGGCCAACGAGATGGTGCAGTACACCAAGAACCGCATCCTCGTCCAGGCCGGCGGCGCCATGCTCGCCCAGGCCAACCAGAAGACGCAGACGGTCTTGCAGCTGCTCCAGTAAGGTAGTATCATCATACAAGCGGGGTTCTCCCTCAGGGAGGACCCCGCCCGTCACACCGAAGGGGCACCGGGCGCAAGCCCGGTTCCCCTAGGCGCTCTTTGACAGAAGACCCTCTCGCGCGCAATGAGACAAGGAGGGCGCCCTTCAGAAGGGGCGCGCTCCTTGCCGCACGGGGACGAACGGACGGGAACGGCGCGGACTATCAGTTCCCGGCCCCGATCAGCGTGCGCGCAAGGTAGCGGAGCGGCATGGAAGGCCGCTCTCGATTCACCTCAAGGAGGGTCACATGATCATCAACCACAACATGAGCGCCATGTACGCCAATCGTACGCTCAGCGCCACCGGCGGAGACATCGGAAAGAACATCGAGAAGCTCTCGTCCGGCCAGCGCATCAACAGGGCGGGCGACGACGCGTCCGGCCTCGCGGTTTCGGAGAAGCTCCGCACGCAGGTCCGGGGTCTCAACCAGGCCGTGAAGAATATCGAGAACGGCGTTTCCTTCATCCAGACCACGGAGGGCTACCTTTCCGAGACCCAGGATATCCTCCACCGCATGCGCGAGCTCGCGGTGCAGGGCGCGAACGGCGTCTATACCGCCGAGGACCGCATGCAGATCCAGGTCGAGGTGAGCCAGCTCGTCGACGAGATCAACCGGATCGCGTCGCACGCCCAGTTCAACGGCATGAACATCATGACCGGTCGCTTCGCCAAGGGCGGAAACCAGGTCATGCAGTTCCAGGTCGGCGCGAACATGGACCAGGCCAAGCAGGTTTTCATCGGCACGATGACCGCGCAGGCCCTCGGCCTCACCGGCGCCCAGGGCACCAACGAGATGGTCTCCATCTCCACGCCCGACAGCGCCAACCAGGCCATCGGCAAGCTCGACACGGCCCTCAAGGTCGTTTCCAAGCAGCGCGCCGACCTCGGCGCCTACCAGAATCGTTTCGAGACCGCCGCGAAGGGCGTCGCCGTCGCTTCGGAGAACCTCCAGGCGGCGGAGAGCCGCATCCGCGACACCGACATGGCCAGCGAAATGGTCAACTACGTGAAGAACCAGATCCTTAGCCAGGCCGGCGGCGCCATGCTCGCCCAGGCGAACACCCGCGCTCAGAGCGTAATGCAGATTCTCGGCTGACGGCAGTCCGTTCAATAAAGGGTGACGAGAGACTTCTGGACGTCATCTCTCTAATTCCCTAAAACAGCGCTCGCCGCGAGGCGAACTCTGGACATCCGAGGCGGGAGGGGATCGCGCCCCCTTCCCGCCTTTTTTTTCCTTCCTGTTTCCCATCTTCCATTTCACGGTCGGAGGCTGATCATGGCTCTCGACATTTTTCCCGTACAAACCTCGATTCACCCGGTCCCGGAGGCCGGGCGAAGCCAAGCTCCCCACGAGGCGGCCCAGCAAAGGGCGGCCCGCCCCGTCACGCCCGCGGAACTCGAGTCGACAATCCGCGACCTGGGCCGCGTGAGCGCCGCCTTCAACCGGCGCCTCACCTTCACCGTCAACGAGAAGCTCGACCAGGTCGTCGTCAAGGTCGTCGACGCCGACACCGATAAGGTAGTGAGGGAGATCCCCGCCGCCGAGCTTCAGCACGTCTACGAGAGAATCCGCGAGGTCGTCGGCCTCCTCTTCGACGAGCGGGCGTAAGCGAGGGCCCTCCCCGAGGGGCGCATGTCCGATCTGTCCATTCCCGGCGTCGGCTCGAGCAAGTACCAGAGCGACAAGCTGATCGAAGGTCTCATGAAACTCGAGCGCGTTCCCCGCGACAAGGCGGCGGAACGGCTCAAGGATTTCGGCGTCCGCAAGGACGTCTGGCTCGAGATGAACCGCCGCCTCACGACCCTCCGCGACGAGGCCCGCTCCCTCTACTCCTTCAAGAACCCCTTTTCCGCCCGCGTCGCCAAATCCTCCGACGAGGCGGTCCTCACCGCGACCGCCACGCGCGAGGCCCTGGAGCAGTCCAGGAGCGTACTCGTCAAGCGCGCGGCCGCCGCGGACCGTTTCCTTTCCGCCGACCTCCCCAAGGACTACAAGGTTCCCGCCGGCACCTACGGCTTCGCCGTCGGCGACAAGAGCCTCGAGCTCCGCTTCGCGGGAGGCAGCCTCCAGGAATTCGCCGACGCCCTCGGCCGAAAGGGCCGCGACCTCGTCAAGGCCTCGGTCGTCACCGTGAAACCCGACACCAAGGCACTCGTGGTCGAGTCGCAGAAGACCGGCCTCGGGAACCGCCTCACCTTTTCCGGGGACGCCGAAAAGCTCGCCCTGGAGGCGGGCATCCTGGAGCGGGTCGGCAGCCGCGCCGCGGTCCTGGATCCGGCGAGACCCGCCGCCTGGGAACGCGGCCTCGACGCGCGGCTCGCCAAGGCGGAGGGCGGCGTCCTCGCGGTCGCCACGGGGGGCGAGGCCAAGCTGCCCCTCGACCGGAGCGCCAAGACCCAGGGTCTCGTCCTGGAGCTCGAATACCGCCTCATTCCCCTGCCCGAGTCCGCGCGCCCCGTCCAGCCGCCCGGGCCGACCCTGAATCCGGTCGGCGAGGCGAGCTACGAGGGCATCGTCATCCAGGGCGCGCCGTCCGCCGCCCCCCTCCCCGCCTGGAGCCCGCCGCCGGAGCCCCCACGGGTGACGGACCGCGGCATGGCCTTCCTCCTCGGCCCCGACGGCTCGGCGAAAGCCCTCCCCGCCCTGGAGGACTCG
>DAINBW010000181.1:0-6097 GCA_036732745.1 Spirochaetales bacterium
ACGGGCGCGGGCAGGGACACTCGCCCGCGCCCGCGTCCTCGTCAGCGCACGCGCACGCGGCGGCCCGCGGCGGCCCGGACCCGGAAGCGGGCGGAGGCTTTTTGCGCCGCGGCCCTTCCTCGTGTATACTGGCGCGAGGGGGTGCCGCATGAAACACGAGATTACCTGCGCCTGGACGGACGGCATGGCCTTCGAGGCCGAGGTCAACGGCCATCGTATCCGGATGGACGCGGACGCGGAGTTCGGCGGCGACGATTCGGGGCCCCGGCCCAAGCCGCTCCTCCTCGCCGCCTTGGCCGGCTGCTCGGGCATGGACGTGGTCTCCCTGCTGCGGAAGATGCGGGAGCCGCTGTCCTGGTTCGACATGCGCGTCGAGGGCGAACTTTCCGAGGAGCATCCGAAGCGATACACCGACATGACGATCGTCTACCGCTTTAAGGCGGCCGACGGCCTCGATCCGGAGAAGGTCGGCAAGGCGGTCGCCCTTTCGCAGGAAAAGTACTGCGGCGTCAGCGCCACCTTGAAAGACTCCGTCCGGCTCGCATGGCGCGTCGAGTACGTCTAGGGGCGCTTACGTCCGCGCCGGCGGCTATGCGGCGACCGGCGGTCCTCCTCGCGCTCCTCGCGCTCCTCGCGCCCTTCGACCGCGCCCTGCCGGTCGCGGCCCAGGCCATCGCCCCGTCCGCGGCGGCGGTCGCCGCAGCGCTCGTAGCGCCCCCGGCCCAGGCCGCCGCGCCGCGGGCGGACGGGCCCGGCCTGATCCTCGTCCTCCATTCCTATCAGCGCGACTTTTCCTGGACCGTGGGCATCGAGGCGGGAATCGAAGAGATCGTCACCGCGTCCTCGCCGCGCGCGAGCCTCCTCGTCGAGCACCTCGACGCCAAGCGTCTCGAGGGCGGCGGCCGGGACGAGGCCTTCGCGGACTATCTCCGCTCCCGCTACGCGGGCAGGCCGCCGGACGCGATCATCGCGAGCGACAACGCGGCCCTGCGTTTCCTGGTCGCCCGCCGCGCCCGGCTCTTCCCCGGCGCGCCCGTCGTCTTCTGCGGCATCAACGACTGGTCGCCCGCCCTCCTTGAAGGGCAGGGCGGCTTCACGGGCGTCCTGGAAAGGCCGGACTACGCCGCGACGATCGCGGCCGCCCGCTCCTTGTTCCGTGGCCCGCGTCCGGTCTACCTGCTCTCCGACCACAGTTCAAGCGGGCGCGCGACCGCCAAAGATTGCGCCGGCGCGATTCTGGCGCGCTTCCCCGACGCCGACCTCCGCGACATCCCCGACCTGCCCCTCGGCCGCCTCGAGGCTTGGTCCGCCGGCCTGCCGCGCGACGCCCTGATCTTCGCCCTCTCCTATGTCGTCGACGGCGACGGAAGGACCTACCCGCCCGAGGAGGTCGTCGCCCGACTCCGGGCCGCGTCGGGCCTGCCCATCCTCACGAGCCATGACGTGTACTTCGCGCCGGGGGCGCTCGGGGGGATGATCGCGACCGCCGCGGGGCAGGGGCGGGCGGCCGCGGAAATGGCCTTGGCGGTTCTGGGCGGCGCCGACCCCGCCTCCATGCCCGTCCGCGCCGAAGGCGTGAACGAGTATCGCTTCTCCCACCGCGAGCTCAAGCGGCTCGGCTTGTCCGAATCCGCGTTGCCCGAGGGGGCGGTTCTCGTCGGCAGGCCCGCCACGCTTTTCGAACGCGAACCGCGCGCGGCGGGCGCCCTGATCGCGGCGACCATCTTCCTCCTGGCCGCCCTCCTCGGCCTCGCGGCCGTTGTCGCCGTCCAGCGCCGGATCCGCCTCGCCGCCGCCGCGAGCGAACGCCGCTTCCGCGGCCTCTTCGAAAGCATGGTCTTCGGCTCCTCGCTCCACGAGCTCGTTTTCGACGGGGCGGGGCGGCCCGTCGATTATCGTTTCCTGGACGTCAACGGCGAGTACGAGCGGCTTCTCGGCCTGGATCGAAGCCTGGTCGTCGGCAGGACGGCGAGCGAGGTCTACGGAAGCCCGATGTACCTGGAGGAATTCGCCGCCGTCGCCCGCGGCGGCGCGCGCGTCCATCTCGACCTGCCCTTCAAGGGGAGGATCTACCGCACCACGGTCTACTCGCCGGATGCGAACGAGTTCGCGACGGTCTTCGAGGACGTGACGGAACGCCGCGCCGCGAGCCTCGCCCTTGAGGAGTCGGAGCGCCGGTACCGCAACTTGTTCGATTCGATGGAGGAAGGGGTCATCTACGAGGACGCGGGAGGCGAAACCCTCTCGGCGAACGTCTCGGCCCTCCGGATCCTCGGGCTCGGCATGGCGGAGCTCCAGGGACGCGAAGCCCTGGATCCGCGCTGGCGCATGCTCTCTACCGACGGATCGCCGATACCCTTCGCGGACCGCTTGGGCGCTCGCTGCCTCCGGGACGGGCGGAGCCACGCCGGCGTCTTCGCCATCGAGCATCCCGCGCGCAGGGACAAGGTATGGATCGCGGCGAGCGCGGTGCCCGAGCGCCGCGACGGCGAGGACAAGCCCTTCCGCGCCTTCACGACCCTGACCGACATCACGGCGATCAAGATCGCCGAGGAGCGGCTCGCCGCCCAGGCCCGCGAGCTCGCCGGGAAGAACCAGGAGCTGGAGCGCTTCACCTATACCGTCTCCCACGACCTCAAGAGTCCCCTCATCACGATCAAGGGTTTCCTCTCCTTCCTGGGACGCGACTTCGAGGAGGGCGACGCGGAGCGCTTCGCCGCCGACCTCGGGCGCGTCGACCGCGCGGCCCTGCGCATGCAGGAGCTGTTGGACGACCTCCTCGAGCTGTCGCGCATCGGCAGGATGGCCAATCCGCCGGCGCTGTTCTCGATGGGAAGGGCTGCCGGCGCCGCGCTCGAGAACCTCGCGGGACGGCTCGCCGCCTCCGGCGCCACGGTCGCGCTTCCCGATGACTGGCCCGAGGCCTTCGCCGACGAGTCGAGGATCGTGGAGGTCTACCAGAACCTCCTCGAAAACGCCGTCAAATATTCCTTGCCCGCGGCGCCGCGGATCCATCTCGGGTGGGAGGCGGAAGGGACTTCCAATCGCTTTTTCGTGCGGGACGAGGGCATCGGCATCGCGCCGCGCTACGCCGAGACGGTCTTCGGCCTTTTCAACAAGCTCGATCCTAAGAGCGAAGGCACCGGGATCGGCCTCGCGCTCGTGCGCCGCATCGTCGAACTCCACGGCGGGCGGGCCTGGGCCGAGTCCCGGGGGGAGGGTCTGGGCTCGACCTTCTGGTTCTCGCTGCCCGCCTTTCGCGGGGAATCGCCGTGAGGCTTATCGCGCGGCGCTTCCCGATGTACTATATCTATCGTATGCGTCGACGACGAAACTCGCGCCCGTGCGCGTTCCTCTGCCTGACCTTGTTGGCCTCGTTGGCCGCGGCCGCCCAAGGCGCGCCTCTCGCCGCGTCGGCGAGGCGGGCCGACCGCCTCATCTTCACGACGATGACCTCGAGGGAAGGCCTCTCGAATTCCTCGGTCTCGAGCATCGTCCAGGACGAGCAGGGCTTCATCTGGTTCGGCACGCAGGGAGGCCTTGACCGCTACGACGGCTACGGCTTCAAGTCCTTCCAGAGCGATCCCTTCAACGAGAATTGCCTGAGCCAGGACCAGATCCAGACCCTCTACCGCGACGGCAACGTCCTCTGGATCGGCACCTACGGCGGCCTGTCGCGCCTGGATCTCGAGACGGAACGCTTCACCACCTATCGGTTCGAGCCCGGCCGCGCCGACTCGCTGAGCAACGACGTCGTCGTTTGCGTCGCCCGCGACGCGCGGGGCTCCCTCTGGGTCGGCACCCTGAAGGGCCTCAACCGGCTTGACGAGAAGACGGGCTCCTTCGAACGTTTCTTGAACGATCCCGCCGATCCGCGGAGTCTCCCCGCCGACGTCGTCCGCGATCTCCATGTCGACGCGAAGGGGCGGTTCTGGGTCGCCACCTCGGGCGGCGGCCTCGCGCGCGTCGATTACGAACGGGGCGGCTTCGAGGTGCTCCGGCGCGACCCGAAGGATCCTGCGACCATCATGTCGGATTTCGTGATGTCCCTCGACGAGGACGCCCAGGGCGCGCTCTGGGTCGGCACCTGGTACGGCGGCCTTTCCCGCTTCGACCCGGAGACGGGGCGCTTTTCCAACATCGTCCTGGGAGACGAGCGCGTCTATGTCGTCAGCGCCGCCGAGCCCGGTACCGTTTACGTGGGCACCTGGGGCGGCGGGCTGTACGAGTACCGCGTCGCCGACGGCCGCGTCGAGAGCTACCGCGCCTCGGACGCCATCGGCGCCCTCTCGCACGACATCGTGTACTCGATCCTCCGCGACCGTTCGGGCGAGATCTGGATCGGCACCAACGGCGGGGGCGTCAACAAGCTGTCCCGCGCGAGGCGGAGCTACGAGGTTTACCGCCACGACTCGCGCTCGCCCGAGTCCCTCGCCTTCGGCAAGGTGAACGCCCTTTTCGTGGATCGGCGCGGCACCCTCTGGGCCGGCGTCTACAACGGCGGCCTCGACCGCTTCGACGCCGCCAGCGGCTCCTGGAAACATTACCGCCGCGATCCCGCGCGGCCGCGCTCCCTTCCGAACGACATCGTCAACGCGATCGAGGAGGACTCCGCCGGCAGGCTTTGGATAGCGACCAACGACGGTTTCGCGCGCTACGATCCCGCGCGCGACGACTTCGACGTCGTGCGGCCCATCCCCGGCCGCGGCGACTGGCTCGCGAACGAGGTCATCTTCGCCCTCAAGGAGGCGCCGGACGGCGGTCTCTGGGTCGGTACCTACCGCAAGGGACTCGAGTACTGGGACCGCGCCAAGAACCGCTTTGTCCACTACGCGCCGGATCCGGCCGATCCGAATTCGCTCTCGGACGCCCTCGTCTACTCGATCGAGTACGATTCCGCCGGCCGGCTCTGGGTGGGCACCAACAAGGGCCTGAACCGGCTCGAAGACGGCCGTTTCGTCCGGTATTTCTACGATCGGGAAAAGCCGGGCGGCATTTCCGGCGACACGATACGCCAGGTCTACCGCGATTCGCGCGGCATACTCTGGATAGGCAGTTTCGGCGGCGGGCTCATGCGCTACGAGCCGGAGACCGATTCCTTCGTCCACTATACGATGGCCGACGGCCTGCCGGGGAACGCCGTCATGCGGATCACCGAGGACGCGGAGACCAACCTCTGGATATCCACCCTTTCGGGGCTCGCCTTCTACGACCGGAACACGGGGCTTTTCCGGACCCTCTCCGTCTACAACGACCTCCGCGACCGCGAACTCAACAACGGCGCGGCCCGCGGCCTGGACGGCAATCTCTATTTCGGCGCCCTCGGCGTCGTCTACCGCCTGGATCCCGCGCGCTACGAGTTCAACTCGCACCGACCGCCGGTCGTCCTCACGGGCCTGTCGGTCCTCAACAAGGAAAAGCCCCTCCACGTCGCCGCCCACCGGCTCGGCGTCCTCGACCTTTCCTACCGCGAGAACGCCGTCGAGTTCGAATTCTCCGCCCTCGATTTCCGCGATCCCGAAAAGAACCAATACGCCTATCGGCTCGAAGGCTTCGACGCGGACTGGATCCAGAGCGGCAACCGCAACTTCGCGGCCTACACGAACCTCCCGGGTGGCCGCTACGTCTTCCGGGTCAAGGCTTCGAACAACGACGGCGTCTGGAACGATTCGGGCCTTGCCCTCCCGATCCGGGTCGGCACGCCGCCTTGGCTCACGCCGCTGGCCTTCATCCTCTACGCGCTGGCCCTTGGCGGGGCGGTCTACGTGATCGCGGTATGGAAGAGCCGCGCGGCCCTTCGCGCCAAGAAAGCGGAACTCGCCGCCGTCAAGGAAGAACTCGAAACGGCGAACGTCCAGCTCGAGCGCCTCGGCGTCATCGACGCGCTGACCGGCCTCGCCAACCGCCGGAAGCTCGACGCCTATCTTGAGCGGGAATTCGCCGGCGCGGCAAGGCAGAAGACCCAGCTCGCCGCCCTCATGATCGACATCGACAGTTTCAAGGCTTACAACGACCGCTATGGCCACCAGGCCGGCGACGAGTGCCTGCGGCGCGTCGCCGGCTGCCTCACCGCGAGCATCGACCGCTCCACCGACCT
>DAINBW010000182.1:0-6073 GCA_036732745.1 Spirochaetales bacterium
GGAGCGTCCTGCGCCGCCGCCGACGCTTCCCGCGCCGCCGCCCGCGCCGCCGCCGGGTGCCAGGCCGCCCACGCTCGGAGAGGCGATAGCCGCCCGCGTCGAGCGGGCGATCGCCGAGGGCGCCGATATCCGCGTGGGCGAGGTCGAGGAGGGGCGCGGAACCGAAGTCGGGGCCGGAGCCGCCGGGAAGCGGCGCGTCAGCATCGTCATCGGCGAAAAGCGGAAGCATGCCCGCGAGGACCGGATCGCCAAGGCCGCCGTGAAGCTCGCCGGCGCCTCCCTCGTCACGGCGGCCTTCCTCAAGCTCTATTCGGATTCGAACAACGGCTGGGCCCTCGCCGGCGCCCTCCTCCTCGGCCTCCTCCCCGCGGCCTCGGGCCTCAAGAAGCTGCTCGTCGCGCTGTTCGACAAGGATCCCGACTAAAGCGCCGGGGATGCATCCCTCCTTGCCGAACCGGCCTTTTTTCGGCCATCCTCGAGCCATAACGATCCATCCGTGAGGTGTCTATGTTTTCCTTCCTTGAATCCTCTTCGGGCGCGCCGCCGGCCGAGCTCTGGCTGGGCGCCTTGGCCTACGTCTTCGGCGGCATCCTCGCCGGACTTTTCGTCTCCAAGGTCGCCTCGAGGATCCTCAAGAAGCTGTCCTCCAAGACCAAGAACCGCGTCGACGACATCGTGCTCGCCGTCACGGAAAAGCCCCTCGTCTTCATCCTGACGATAGCCGGCTTCAGGCTCGGCATCGAGCATCTGGCCCTCGACAAGGAAGCCGACGCCTTCGTGGACAAGGCCTTTTACATCCTCGTCGCGATCGCCGTCGCCTGGGTCATCACGCGCATCGCCGACGCGATCATCCAGGAGTACGTCGTCCCGGCCGTGGAGAAGACCGAGGGCGACCTCGACGACCAGCTTCTTCCGATCGTGCGCAAGGCCATCAAGGTCGTCGTCTGGGGCCTCGCCCTCCTCATGGGCTTCAAGAACGCCGGCTACGACGTGGGCGCCATCATGGCGGGCTTCGGCATCGGCGGCGCGGCGATAGCCTTCGCCGCCAAGGACACGCTTTCCAACTTCTTCGGTTCCGTGGCCGTCTTTATCGACAAGCCCTTCAAGATCGGCGACCGCATCAAGATCGGCGGCGTCGACGGCTCGGTGGTCGACATCGGCATCCGGACCTCCCGCATCAAGACCCTCGAGAACCGCATCGTGACGATCCCGAACTCGACTTTCGCCTCCAGCCCGATCGAGAACGTCAGCTCCGAGCCCTCGACGAAGGTTGTCGAGGTTCTCGAGTTTTCCTACGCGAACGAGCCCGCCCTCCTGGAGCGGGCCCTCGGCTCCCTCCGCGCGATCACCCACGAGTCGATCGAGGAGGCGCCCCTCGCCGGCGTCTCCGGTTTCACCGAGACCGCGATCAAGGTGACCTTCGTGTTCTACGTGAAGAAGGGCGCCGATTACCTCGCGACTCTCGACGCCGTCAACGGCGCCGCGCTCCGCGCCCTCCGCGCCGAGCGGATCGAGTTCGCCGCCGCCCGCCGGGTCATGGTGGCCAACGCCGAGGGCGCCGCGCGGTGAGGCCGCTCGGGCGATGAGGGCGGGGCGGCGATGAGGGCGGGGCGGCGATGAGGGCGGGGCGGCGATGACGGGCGGACGTCGATGACGGCCGGCGGCGCCGGGGGACGTTTCGACGCGGTCGAACTGCTCTCCTTCGCGGCCCTGCGGGAGCGCGACCTGGCGCGCGAGGGGATTGTCCTCGCGGAGGGGCGGCTCCTGGCGGAGCGGCTCCTCGCGGCGCCGCGCTTCGAGCCGGTCGGCGTGCTTTGCGTGCCCGCCCTGGCCCCGCGCTTTGAGGCGCTCGCGGCCGGGCGATGCCCGGTCAGGGTCCTGCCCGAGGGCGAGCTCGCCGCCGTGGCGGGCTACGCCTTCCACCGCGGCGTCCTCGCGGCGGCCCACCGGCCCGAGCCCGCGGGCCTTGCCGGAATCCTTGCCCCCGGCGGCCCCCGCCGCCTCGTACTCCTGCCCGCCGCCGCCGACCCGGAGAACCTCGGCTCCGTCGCGAGGAGCGCGGCGGCCCTGGGCTTCGACGGCCTCCTCCTCGGACCGGAGGCCTGCGATCTTCTTTCCCGCCGCGCCGCGCGCGTCTCCATGGGCGCGGCCTTCACCCTGCCTTCGGCCCGGTTGGCCGGGCCCGCCGATCTCGATACCGTGTCGGCCGCGGGTTTCACGCTCGCGGCCGCGGCCCTGGGCGGCGGCGACCTGGCCGACTGGAAGCCCCCGGCCCGGCTTTGCCTCCTCGTCGGCAACGAGTACGAGGGCCTCGGGCCCGAGTGGCTGCCGCCGGCCGTCGAGCGCCTCGGCATCCCGATGGCGCCGGGCGTGGATTCGCTCAACGCGGCGGTCGCCGCCGCCCTGTTCATGTACGAGGCGGCGCGGCCTCGCCGGGGCTAGCACGGACTTCCCGCCGGGCGCGCAAGGGGGCGATCCCGGTCGGTGAGGCCGGTCCGGGGCGCGGCCGCGCGCGAAAGTCCGGCGGCGCCGGCGATGGCGGGCTCCGGCGCCCGGCGGCGGCGTTTCCCCGCGCGCCCTCTCTTGCCCGCAGCCCGGAAGCGGTTTAGAATTCCAGTCATGGAAGCTTCAACGGTCAAGGTCTGCGAGGCGGGAGAGATCATCTTCCGCGAGGGCGAGAAGGGCGAGCTCATGTACGTGCTCCTCGAGGGGGCGGTCGAGCTCAAGAAGAAGGTCGAGCGCGGCGAGACCGTGCTGAAGATCGTCAGCGCGCCGAACGACTTCTTCGGCGAGATGGCCCTCCTCGACGACCGCCCCCGCTCGGCGACGGCCGTCGCGGAAAAGCGCAGCAAACTCCTCCTCGTGGACCGCCCCAGCTTCGAGTCGATGATCCTCCAGAACGGCAAGTTCGCCCTGAAGATCATCAAGGTCCTCTCCGAGCGCATCCGCCGCTCCAACGACCAGGTGTCCGAACTCATCGAGACCTTGCCGCGGGAGCGCATCGCCCGGGGCATGGCCGACTACGCGCGGAAGCACGGCGAGCGCATCCACGACGGCGGCACCAAGGTCGCCGTCGCGCTCATGTCGGGCTGGATCAACTCCCACCTCGGCGTGCCGCCCGACGAGATCGACGCCGCGATCTACCGCATGGTGAAGGCGGAGACGATCGCCTACGCCGCCACGAGCGCCAAGACCAAGGAGCATCTCGTGCTCTCCGAGGAGTTCCTCCGCGAGAACGACCGGCGCTCCGGCGAGCCGGAGGACGGCGCGGCGAGCGGCGCTTGACAGGAAAGCGGCGCCGCGGCATGATTCTCCGCATGAATACGCGAAGCGAACGGAGCGCCACGGCGCGCGTCCCGGATCCGCGCGGCGCCTCGAGCGAGGCCCGCGCGCGATCGTCCGTCCGATCCACCTTCCCCTCCACCCCCCTCTATACCCTCTACTCCCGGTACCTCTACTCCTATTGACGCGGCGCGTCGGGCGCCGCAGGCCATCCCCCGATAGACCCCACCCGGACTCGAACCCAGGCCGCCTCGCGGCCCCTTGATTTCGCACAACGCTTAAGGCGCTTCAGCGCCTGAAGGCCGCCCCGCGCGCGCGGCCTCGACACGCACGATGGAGGAGGACGCCATGAGCGCCCAGTCCCTTGCCATAAGCCCTTCCGCCCGCATCGCATCCGGCGAAGCCGGCTCCCCCGAACGCCGCCGGGCCCCCGGCGCCCGGCGGCCCGGCCCGCTTCCCGCCGCCCGCCGCCTCGAGGCCCTGCGCTCCGCCGGCTACAACGCCTTCCTCCTGTCGGAGCGCGCGGTCTTCCTCGACCTGTGTGCCGAGCCCGGCGCGAACGCGATGGGCGACGCCAGGGTCGCGGCCTCGTCGGCCGCGGACGGGACCGGCCCCGCCGGTCTGGCGCCGCCGGGAGACGCGATCCGCCGGATCTTCGGGAAGGCCTTTCTCTTGCCGCTCCCGCGGGGTCTGGAGGCCGAGCGCCTCATCTGCGCGGCCCTCGTCGGGCTCGGCTCACTCGTGCCGATGAACCACCGCTCCGCGACGATTCGCGCCCAGGTCGAGGGGGCAGGCGGCTCGATCGTCGAGTTCCCGCGACCGGGGGCCTTGGATCCCGACGCTGACAGGCCCTTCAAGGGCGACATGGACGAGGCGCGACTCGAAGGGTTCCTGGCCGGTCCCGGCGGCGAGCGAACGGCCTTCGTGCGGATGGAGGCGGCCGTCGAGCTGACCGGGGGCCAACCCTTTTCGCCGGCCAACCTCCGCGCCGTCTCGCGCGCCGCGCGGTCGCGGGGGATACCCCTCGTCCTCGACGCGGGCCGCCTCGCGGAGAACGCGCTGCTCGCGCGCGAGAGGGAGCCCGGCGTCGCCGGGCTTTCCCCCGCCGAATTGTTCCGCGAGATGGCCGATCTCGCCGATCTCGTTTGCTTCCAGCCCGGCGGCCCCGCCGGCGGCGGCGGCGCGATCCTCGCCTCCGATCCCGTCCTCTTCGACAAGATGCGCGATCTCGCTTCCGTTTTCGGGGCCGCGTCCGGCCTCCGCGACGGCGCGGAGGGCGGTCTTGCGTCGATGGCCGCGGACCTTCGCGCGGCCCTCGACGAGGCGGTGACCGGCCGGTCTCCGGACCTCGCCGGGCGGCTGGCCGCGCGGCTCCAGGCCGCGGGAGTGCCGGTCGCTTCGCCCTCCGGCGCCCTCGGCGTCCAGGTGGACGCGAAGGCCTTCCTGCCCGGCCTCCGCGCGGCCGATTACCCCGCCGGCGCCCTCGCCGCCGCCTTCTACCTCGTCTCGGGCGTCCGCGGCCTGGAGCGCGGCGGCCTCTCGGCGGGGCGCCACGGCTGCGGCGCGGAGCTGCCGGCCGACAGGGAGCTTTTCCGCCTCGACGTGGCCCGGCGCGGGCTCTCTCCCGCGGAGCTGCGCTACGCGGAGGACCGCCTCGAGTGGCTCTTCGCGAACCGCGGCCTCGTCGGCGGCCTGCGTTTCGTCGAGGAGCCGGCGACCCTGCGTTTCCGTTCCGGCCGCCTCGAGGCGACCGGCGACTGGCCCGAGCGGCTCGTCGCGGCCTTCCGCGTCGAGTTCGGGGAGGGCCCGTGAGCGCCGCGTCCGAGGTTTCGATACGTCCCGCGGCGGCGGGCGACTACGAGGGAATACGGATCCTCAAGAACGAGATCCACGCGATGCACGCCGCCGCCCGTCCCGACTTCTTCAAGCCGGTCGCCGAAGCCCTGCCCGAGGAGCTCTTCGCTCTCTGGCTCGGCGCGGCGGAGGAACCGAAGGACACGGGCGACGCCCCGGCGTCGCCGGTGGGCAGGGCGCGTTATTCGCTTTATATAGCCGAACGGCGCGGAGCGGATGCGGAGCCAGTCGCCGGGTCGGCGTCGGTGGTCGCCTACCTCCTCATGGCGGACGCGTCTTTTTCCGGTGATCCGGTCTACCGGGATCGGCGGCGCTGGGTCCTCGAGGAGCTTTGCGTGGGCGAAGCCCTGCGCGGCCGGGGCGTCGGGAGCCTCCTTTTCGACTTCGCCGAGGAGGAAGGAAGACGTCTCGGTTACGTCTCGCTGGAACTCTCGGTCTGGGCCTGGAACGCCGCCGCCACGCGATTTTACCGCCGCCGCGGCATGTCCGCGCGCACGACGCGGTTCGAAAAGACCATCTGATCCCCCCTCGCGCCGGAGGGCGGGGACAGGTTAAGCTTTCGGCATGCCCCTGGTCCTGCCCCCGGCCGCGAGCTTCGATTACGCGGCCTGCTACTGCGAGGAGAATGTCCTCCGCCTTCTCGCGTCGCCCGCGCTCGCGGGCAGCCGCGCTTGGGCCCTCCTTGTTTCCAATCGCGCGCGGAAGGTGGCCATGAGCGCCCAGCGGGCCGGAAGGCGGCCCGCGGGCTTCGTGGCCTGGGACTATCATGTCCTCGCCCTCGTGGAGGACTCCGGCCTTTTCGCGCTCGACCTCGACAGCCTGCTCGGCTTTCCGGTCGAGATCGCCGCCTATCTGGAAGGCAGCTTTCCGGCGGCCGCGGACCCGGCCGAGCGGCCCCTTTTTCGCCTGGTTCCCGCGGAGACCTACAGGTCGGATT
>DAINBW010000183.1:0-6050 GCA_036732745.1 Spirochaetales bacterium
GCCGCCGGCGAGCTTGGCGAGGCGCTCCTGGAGCTTCTCGCGGTCGTAGTCGGAGGTGGTCTCCTCGATCTGCTTCTTGATCTGGGCGATGCGGTCCTGGATGTCCTTCTGCTTGCCGGCGCCGTTGATGATGGTCGTGTTGTCCTTGTCCACCTTCACGGTCTTGGCGGTGCCGAGCTGGCCGACGGCGGTGTTCTCGAGCTTGAGGCCGATCTCCTCGGAGATAACCTCGCCGCCCGTGAGGATCGCGATGTCCTCGAGCATGGCCTTGCGGCGGTCGCCGAAGCCGGGCGCCTTGACGGCGCAGACGGTGAGGGTGCCGCGGAGGTGGTTCACGACGAGGGTGGCGAGAGCCTCGCCCTCGAGGTCCTCGGCGATGATGAGGAGGGGCTTGCCCTGCTGGGCGATCTTCTCGAGCACGGGGAGAAGATCCTTCATGTTGGAGATCTTCTTGTCGTGGATGAGGATGTAGGGGCTCTCGAGCACGGCGGTCATCGTGTCGCGGTTGGTCACGAAGTAGGGGGAGGAGTAGCCGCGGTCGAACTGCATGCCCTCGACGAAGTCGATCGTGGTGTCCATGGTCTTGGACTCCTCGACCGTGATGACGCCGTCCTTGCCGACCTTCTCCATGGCGTCGGCGATCTGGTCGCCGATCTCCTTGTCGTTGTTGGCGGAAACGGAGGCGACGTCCGCGATCTCCTCCTTCTCCTTGATGTCCTTGGAGTTCTTCTTGATCTCCTCGACGGCGATCTCGACGGCCTTGTCGATGCCGCGCTTGAGGCCCATGGGGTCCATGCCGGCGGCGACGGACTTGAGGCCTTCCTTCACGATGCCGTAGGCGAGGACGGTGGCGGTGGTGGTGCCGTCGCCGGCGACGTCGTTGGTCTTGGTCGCGACTTCCTTGAGGAGCTGCGCGCCCATGTTCTCATAGGGGTCCTCGAGCTCGACCTCCTTGGCCACGGACACGCCGTCCTTGGTGACGGTGGGGGCCCCGAACTTCTTGTCGAGGAGGACGTTGCGGCCCTTGGGGCCGAGGGTGACCTTGACGGCCTTGGAAATCGTTTCGACGCCGATGAGGAGCTTGCGCCTCGCGTCCTCTCCGAAGAGGATCTGTTTCGCCATAGCTTGGTTCTCCCTTTCTAAAAGCTTATTCCGCGGCTCCCGTCATGCGTGCGGCCTTGCGGCCCCGGCGGCGGGTACCGTCCGGATGTTGGTGACCTGGACTACCATGCAACTGCCAACGGTCGGAGTAAAAGATACAAAAAAGCGAGCCTAAGCGACAAGGGCTTACGAAAGAAATCGGAGATGGTTACTATGGTAACCATATGGACGAGATAGACCTCATGGAGTCGATCGCCGCCTCGCGCCGCCGCCAAGCCTCGCGGAGCGTCCGGCCCTTCGAGATAACCCTGATGCAGTACCACCTGATCCTTCTCGCCAGGCGGCGGGGCCCCTTAAGCCCCTCCCAGGCCGCCCGGGAGCTCGAGTGCGACCGGCCCGGCATGACCCTCCTGGCGCGGAAATGCGTGCGCTCCGGGTGGCTGAGCCGGCGGCGCTCCGTCGCCGACCGCCGTTCCTCCCGCCTCGAGCTCACGGGCGAGGGCGAGGAGCTCCTCGACAAGATAGAGGCCGCCCAAGCGATATCGCCGGCCATCCTCGGCGATCCCCTCGAGGTCCTCACGCCGGGCGAAAGGGCCGCGTTCCGCGGGATGTTGTCCCGGGTGCACCGGCGGGCGATGGAACTTCGCGACCCGGAGCCCACGTAAGCCCCGCGGCCGCGGCGGAACCCCGGCGGGACCCCGGCGGGACCCCGGCGGGCCCGCGTTGCGGAACCGGGCCCTTTTCCTGTATACCTAGGGTACATGCGCCATTCCTTTACCCTTCAGTATTGCGACGACGACATCCTCGTCGTCGAGAAGCCCGCCGGCCTCCTCTCGGTGCCGGACCGCTACGAGCCCGAGGTGCCGGCCCTCGTGGTAGAGCTCCGCAAGGCCCTCGCCGCCGGGCTCGCCCTGCCCAAGGGCTACGCCAAGGGCATCGAACCGGCCGCGCCCACGGAGGCGCCGGAGGCCGCCGAAGCGCCGGCGATCCCGACCGCGGCGACGGCCGAGGACGAGGCCGAGCCCGCGGCGGAGGCCGGCGCGGCCGATCCCGCGCGGGGCGCGGAGCTCCTCGTCGTGCACCGCCTCGACAAGGACACCTCGGGCCTCCTCATCTTCGCCCGCAACGCCGAGGCGCACCGCCGCCTGAACGGCGCCTTCGGCACGGGCGCGGTCAAGAAAACCTACCGCGCCATCGTCAAGGGTTCCCCCGCCTGGGAGGAGACCTCCTGCGACCTCCCCCTCCACGTGGACGGCGACCGCCGCCACCGGACGGTGATCGACGGCCACCACGGCAAGGAATCGAAGACTGCTTTCACCGTCCTTGAGCGCTATCGCGGCGGCGGCGGCTTCGCGGCCGCCCTCGTGGAGGCCAAGCCCGAGACCGGCCGCACCCACCAGATCCGCGTCCATCTCTCCGCCCTCGGCCACGCCTGCCTTTGCGATCCCCTCTACGGCGACGGCCAGCCCCTCCTCCTGTCCAAGGTGAAGGGCAAGTGGAAGGGCGACGAGTGGAGCGAGCGGCCCCTCCTCTCCCGCACCGCCCTCCACGCCTTCTCCCTCGAGTTCGCCCACCCCATGACCGGCGTCCGGCTCCGCTTCGAGGCGCCGGAGCCCAAGGATTTCCGCGCGACGCGGGTGCAGCTGGAAAAGCTCTAGTCCGCCGGAGCCCGAAGCAGCCCCTTGCGCGTCGACGCAAGCCGATCATGGCTTGCGTTTTTTGGGCGATATAGTTAGAGTTCTAACCATAATGGATGCCGTGACCCGCATGGGCGTCATTTTCATGGCGCGCCGCCGCCTCGCCGCCCAGAACGCCAAGCCCTTCGGCATCACGCTGAAGCAGCTCTTCCTCCTCCGCTGGGTGCAGGGGAAGGGAAGCCTGTCGCCCTCGGAGGCCGCCCGCCTCCTGTTCTGCGACCGGCCGACGGCGACGGTGATCGTCCGCAACTGCGAAAAGAAGGGCTGGCTCACGCGGCGCCGCTCCGAGGCCGACGGGCGCTCCGTCCTCCTCGAACTGGCGGAAAGCGGCGCGGCCCTCCTGGCGCGGATCGACGCCGCGGCCGTACCCGGCCTGGCCAAGGGCGGCGGCCTCGGCGATCCCCTCGACGCCCTCGGGCCGGCGGAGCGGCGGGCCTTCGAGGCCGCGCTCAAAAAAGTGTACCGGCGGGCCGACGAGCTCTACCGGGAAGGAGAGGACTGATGGAAAAGGTATCAGGAACGCTCGAGACCATCGCGGCGCGCCGCTCGATCCGGCGCTACAGGGGCGAGGCGATCCCCGCGGCCGACCTCGAGGCCATCCTCGGCGCGGCCCTGGCGGCGCCGAGCTCGGGGAACCAGCGCGCCTGGCGCTTCCTCGTCGTGGAAGCCGAGGCCGACCGGCGCCGGCTTCTCGAGGCCTCGGCGCGGGACGTCGCGGCCTCCTGTTCCCCGGAGGTCCTGGCCCGGAACGGCGGCGCGGAAGCCCTCGTGAAGGA
This sequence comes from Spirochaetales bacterium, assembly GCA_036732745.1. Classification (GTDB taxonomy): domain Bacteria; phylum Spirochaetota; class Spirochaetia; order Treponematales; family Rectinemataceae; genus JAEUJG01. Next base: position 3,575 of record DAINBW010000183.1, read on the forward strand.
ACTGCTCGACGCGGCGACGGGCTACGCGACGGCGCCCGTGATCGTCCTCGTTCTCGGGGACCGGCAGGGGCCTTGGCCGGGCTACCTCAAGCACGACTGCCCCCTCGCCGCGGCCAACCTCATGCTGGCGGCGCGAAGCCTCGGCTACGGCTCCGTCTACCTGACGGACACGGTGACGGAAGGCGGCGCCCGCGCGGCTTTCGGCCTTTCGGAGCGCTGGACCGCCCCCTGCGCGGTCGCCCTCGGCCGGAGCGCGGAGGAGCCCCCCGCACGGGAGCCCGCCGCCCTCGGCGCCTACGTTTGGCGCGGTCGGGCGATGGAGGCCTAAGGCCGGGAGGGCTTGCCGACGGTCCGCCGATGGCCGAGACTTGGGGGATCGAGGCTCCCGTGAAGAGACCGGCGAAGCTCCTTGTCCTCTGCCTCTTCCTCTGTCTCCTTCTCTGGCCCCGGGCGGCCCGCGCCGAAAGTGTCGCCGTCACGATCTACGCTGACGACAACTACTACCCCTACTCCTACGTCGAGGGCGGCCGGGCCAAGGGCCTCTATGTCGACATCGTCGTCGCCGCCGCCGCCGGCCTGACGGGCTACGCGGTGCGGATCGAGCCGATTCCCTGGAAGCGCGGCCTCAACCTGCTCGAGTCGGGCAAGGGCTTTGCCCTGCTGCCGCCCTACGCCCGCCCGGCGGAGCGGCCATACATGGACTGTTTCCTCAAGCTTTTCGAGGAGGAGACCATCCTCCTCCTGCGGGACGAGGGCCTCTTCACGGCCCGGTCGCGTTGGCCGGAGGATTTTCGCGGCGCGGTCATCGGGGTGAACGGCGGTTTCGCGGTGGTGGACCGCTGGCGGGAAGCCGGCATGTTCACCCTCGACGAGGCCGGGGGCAACGAGGCGAACATCCTGAAGCTGGCGAACCGCCGGATCGACGCCTACGTCAACGACCGGATCGCGATATTCGCCACGCTCGGGCGGATGCGCGCCGCCGGCCGGCTCGGGCCCGGCGATCCGGGCCTGGTCGCGGGGCCGGTGGTGGCGCGGGAAGAGGCCTTCCTCGCCACGACCAACCGCGACGGCGGCGCCTTCGCGTTCAAGGACGACTTCACGCGCCGCATGGCGCTCGCCCTCGACGCGATGCGCGAATCCGGGGAGATCGCGGCGATCGTCCGGCGCTACCTCCGCTAGATCGCGAAGCGCCCGCCCCTGAGGAGGGGGATCTCCCGCCCGCCGGGGCCGAGGCCCGTCACGTCGACGCGTTCGGAGCCGATCATGAAGTCGATGTGGACGAGGGACTCGTTGAAGCCGGCGGCGGCGCGCTCGGTTTCGTCCATCGCGCCCGAACCCTCGAAGGCCTCGGTGTAGGCCGAACCGAGGGCGATGTGGCAGGCCGCGTTCTCGTCGACGAGGCCGTTGTCGAAGACGAGGCCGGAGCGGAAGATGGGACCCGTCGCGTCGACCAGGGCCACCTCGCCGAGGCGGCGCGCGCCCGGGTCGGTCTCGAGGTAGCGGCCGAGGGCCTCCTCGTTCCTGGCCGCGCCGAAGGCCGTCACGAGGCCGCCGCGGAACTCGAACCAGGCGCCCTCCACCTTGGCGCCGAGGACCTCGACGGGGCGGGTGCAGGCGACCCGGCCCTCGGCCCGGCGCGCGTCGGGGCTCGCGAAGACCTCCTCCGTCGGGTGGTTCGCGATGAAGAAGCGGCCCTCCGGCGTCGTGGAGCCGCCGCCGACCCAGCGCGAGCGCGGCGAGAGGCCGACGGAGAAGTCGGTGCCGGGGCCGGCGAAGCGGAGCCCCCCGAGCCGGAGCGAGTTGAGGATGCCCGCGCGGGCGGCGAGGGCCGCGGCGTGGGCCCGGACCGCGCCGGCCGCGTCGGGGCCGCCGAGCCGGAGGATCGGGGCCAGCGCGGCCCAGAGGCCCGCGGCGGGATCGTCGCCGGGATCGCGGCCCGCGCCCTCGAGGACGGCGCGGCCCCAGGCGGCGGTCGGCGCCGGCGCGATGCACCAGGCCACGCGGTTCGAGCGGATGGCCTCGCGGAGCGGCGAGTTGGCCACGGCCCTGGCGCGGGTCGATCGCTGCAGCCTGCCCGGGTCGGCGCCCTCCAGGGCCTTCGGATCCTCCTCGCCGACGAAGTAGAGGTGGGCCCAGCCCTCCTCGACGAAGGTGGCGGCCTCGCGGCCGACGAGGGCGGAGACCTCCTCGACCCACTCCTCGCGGACCCCGTCGATGAAGACGCGCGAAAGCGCGGGATCCAGGTAATCGACCCGCACCGCCCTGGCGCCGCGCTCGTAGGCGACGGCCGCGGCCGCGTTCATGAGGCGGCGGTGGCAGGGCTCGCCGACGATCCTGAGCCGGTCGCCCGGGCCGACGCCGAGGCAGCCGTCGAGGAGCACCGCCGCGTAGTCGCGCTCAGAGGCTTGGTCCATGGTTGCTTCTCCTTAGGGTGGTGGCTGGGGGGAACATGTCAATCGTCGAGCCCGAAGGCGAG
>DAINBW010000184.1:0-6040 GCA_036732745.1 Spirochaetales bacterium
TCCTCCGTCATGATGCTCGTCGGCCTGGCCGTCTACATGCTCTTCGTCCGCGAACCCAAGCTCGTCAGGCAGGTGGAAGAGGACAACAAGCGCTACGGCATCGAGACCGGCGACGACGGCAAGCGCGTCGACGGCAAGCTGCGGCCCGAGGTGCGGAAGAGCCTCTTCTACATCCTGGCGGTGGTCGTCTTCATGTACATGGGCTACAACGCCTTCAGCACCCACTTCTCCGTGTACGCGATCAAGCAGCTCGGCATGACCCCCTCCGGCATCTCCGGCCCCCTCCTCATCCGCGTCGTCTCCGTGCTGATCTTCTGCATCCCCTCCGCGATGCTCTCCACCAGGATCGGCCGCAAGATGACGGCGAGGATCGGCTTGGCCATCGTCTGCGTCACCATCGCCTCCGTATACTTCCTGACGCCTTCCACCGCCAGGCTCATCGGCCCCATCTTCGCCGTCTTCGGCTTCGGCTTCGCCCTCGTGAGCGTCAACATGGGCCCGATGGTCGTCGAGCTCTGCTCCGACGCCGACGTCGGCCGCTACATGGGCTATTACTACCTGGCCACGACGGCCGCGCAGATCGTGACCCCGGCCTTCGCCGGCGTCTTCATCGACAAGGTCGGCCAGCGCAGCCTCGCCGTCTATTCGGCCGTCTTCGCCCTCCTCGGCTTCGCGGCGACCTTCTTCGTCAAGCACGGCGACTCGAAGCCCGTCGGCGTGAACGCGGCGGAAGTCCTCGGCGGATCGGACTGAAGCGACGCCCGCCGCCGCCGCGCCCGCCTTGGGGCGCGACGGCGGCCGGCCCGGAAAGGAACAGCATGACGGCGGAACGGATCGCGCTCTCGGCCCTCGCGGGCCTCGCCCTCTTCTCCATGGCTCTGTATCTCTGGATGCTCGCGCCGGCGCGGCCGAAGCGCGCGTCGCGGGCGGCGCTCGCGGGCATGAAGTACGCGCACCGCGGCCTCTACGACAACTCGGGCGGCGCGCCCGAAAATTCGATGGCCGCCTTCGCCGCCGCCGTGGACAAGGGCTACGGCATCGAACTCGACATCCGCCTCTCCAAGGACGGGCGCGTCGTGGTCTTCCACGACGGCGGCCTTTCGAGGATGTGCGGCGTCGACGCGGCGGTGTCCTCCCGAAGCTTCGCGGAGCTCGCGGAAACGCGGCTCCTCGGTACGGCCGAGAGGATCCCGTCCTTCGAGGACTTCCTCGCCATGGTGGCGGGCCGGGCGCCCCTCCTCGTAGAGTTCAAGACCGCCCTCAAGGGCGCGGCCGAGGCGGAGCTCCTCTGCTCCAAGGCGATGGAGCTCCTTGACGCCTACCGCGGCCCCTACGTGATCGAAAGCTTCGATTATCACGTCCTTGAGTGGTTCAGGAAAAACCGTCCCGGCGTGACGCGCGGTCAGCTCGCGATGGGCATGCGCTGCTACGTGCCGGCCCTCGGCAAGCGCGGCGCCGAGGCCATTCCCGCTTATAGAAGGAGAATGCTCACCGGCCTCCTCTACAATTTTAGGGGCAGGCCCCACTTCGTCTCCTATCGCTTCGAGGACGCCGGCCTCGCCGTGAGGCTCTGCCGCGCCCTCGGCGCGATGGTCGCCGTCTGGACCGTAAAGACGCGCGGGGACGGCGAACGGCTCCTCGCCAAATACGACGCGATCATCTTCGAGGGTTTCCTTCCGTGAGGCGCGGCGGAAAAGGCGCGACGCGCGCCACCGGAATCAAGAAGATTCCCTGGGGCATGATGGCCCTGACCTTCCTCCTCGCCCTCGTCTACGAGGCGCTCCACCTGACGCCGCTAAAGCGCCTCGCGCGGCGGTTCTTCGTCAAGGTCGAAGAGCGCCGCGCGACGGTGGCCGGCCTGCCCCTCGTCGAGTACCGCAAGGACGACGGCAAGCGCAAGCGGCTCGTCATCGCGCAACACGGCTACGGCGCCAGAAAGGAAGGGATGCGCGATTTCGCGGTCAAGCTGGCGGCGGCGGGCTACTTCGTCGTCACGCCGGACGCGGTCGGGCACGGCGAGCGGGACGAACCGGGCGCCCGCGGCATTCCGGAGATCGTCGAGACGGCCGTCGCCGAGTACGATGCCCTCATTACGGCCTATCGCGGGCGCGAGGACGTCGACGCGGAGAACTTTTCCATCGTCGGCAGGTCCCTCGGCGGCTCGATCGCCTATCGCTACGCGCTCCGGGGACGCTACAAGCCCCAGGCGATAGCGCCGACGATCACCTCGCCCGACTTCCGGGACCTCGTGAACTACCAACTCGGCCTCTCCCGCTACGAGGGCCACCGGATAGTCCACCTCGAGGACCCGAAGGAGATCGGGGAGCAAAACCGCCTCCTCGAGGAAACGAACCACTTCGAGGAGCTCGTCGCCCTCGAGGACGTCGCCGTGCTCGCGCAGAACATGCGCTTCGATTTCCTCGTCAGGCCCGAGGGCAGCGAGCGGCTCGTCCGCGCGCGCGCGGCCCGGAAGTCGGGAACGAGCTCGCGGCCCTTCGAGTACCGTTGCCTCTTCGCTTTCTTCCACTATATTCCCGACCGCGCCCAAAAGAACATCATCGCCTTCCTGAAGGCGCAGGGCTGAGGAACCCGGGGCGCCGCGGGGCCGGCGAAGCCTCCGGCCGGGCCGGCGAAGCATCCCGCCAAGCCGGCCGACGCGCGGCCCGTGGCGCCACGGAACTCTAGATGTTCCGCGCCATGTAGGAGGCGAAGGCGTCCTTCGCCTCGGACAGCTTCATGCTGATCCTGATTTCGCGGCCGTCCTCGAGGACGACGCTGTGGTTGGCGATCGCGTGGACAAAGTCGAGGTTGACGATGTAGCTCTTGTGGCAACGGAGAAAGCGGGGATCGTCGCATTGCCGCGCGAAGTCGTCGAGGCGGCAATAGAAGCGCAGGTCGCCCTGCCGGGAGCTGTGCACGATGACGACCCGCGCGTCGCTTTCGACGTACACCACCTCGTCAAAGCGGATCTTGTAGCTTCCCCGCCGGTTTTGGAGGAGGACGAAGCGCCCGCTCTTGCGGGCCAGGCAATCGATCGCCTGGTCCATCGCGGCGGCGACCGCGGAGGCGGCGATGGGCTTGAGGAGGTACTGGAGGGCGTTCACGCCGTAGCCGTCGATTGCGTGGCCCCTCGAGTTGGTCGCGAAGACTATGCAACAGGCTTCGTCATGTTCGCGGATCTCCCGCGCGATGTCGACGCCGTTGGTGAGGCCCATGTACACGTCCAGGAAGACGATGTCGAAGGTTCCGCCCTTGCCGATGGACAAGAGGAGATCCTCGCCGCTCGAGAAGCGCCGGATATCCAGGGGAACGCGGCGTTCGCGGCCATAGGCCTCCACGATGCCGCCCAGCTTTTCGAGTTCAGGTTCCTCGTCGTCGCACAAGCCGACCGTCAACATTCCGCCGCTCCCGCCCGATCCTAGTAAGGATGACTATGCCCTTCTTCAGCCCGATCATTCCCACCATCACGCTCCTGGCGCAAATGGTGATCGAGTATAGCACGCTGGAAAAGCGCCGGACACCGGCCGTCCACCTGTGGGTGCGCGGCCTCTCCCTCGCCTTCGTCTACGGCGGCTACTGGCTCCTCGGCCGCTCGGGCGCCAGGAGCTTCCTCGCCTATTATCCCCTCACCATAGCCTACGTCCTGGCCTGCCTCTACCTCTTCGAGGAGAGCCTCGCGCAAAAGCTCTTCTTGTACTTCGCGTCCTGGGGCGTCACCACCTTCGTTTCCGCGCTCTGCAACTGGATCGCCGTCTGGCTTTCGGGCGGCGACGGGAGACAGGCCGCGTTCCGCTACGCCCTGTACTCCTGCGCCTACCTCGTCATCCTTCCCCTGTACCTGAAATTCTGGCGGCGGCGCGTCAAGGAAATCCTGACCCTTTTCGAGAAGGGCAACAAGATCTACGCCGCCTACCCTTTCCTGGCCTTCATCCTCTTCACGCTGCTCTTCGGCCCCGCGAGCCAACCCGCCACCTTCGGCCGGTTCGCCGTCATGGTACTCTTCGAAGGTCTCGTCGTCTTCAGTTATTACCTGCTGTTCTCGCAACTCCACGCGGCCTATGCGAAAATGCGGGCCGAAGAGAACCTGCGGAACACCGAGAAACTGGTCTTGCTCCAGAAGAAGTACTACGAGCAGGTGGAGGCGGGCGTCCGCAGGCAGCGGGAGCTGTCGCATGACGCGCGCCATCACCTCGTGGCGATCGCTTCCCTCGCCAAGGCGGGGGACTACGGAGAGCTCGAGCGCTACACCGAGCGGCTTCTCGCCCGCTTCGACGGGGAGAGGCCCCTGCGCTTCTGCGAAAACCCCGTCGCGAACGCCGTCATCGGCGGCTACATCGAAATCGCCGAGGAGAAGGGGATCGCGGTTTCCGTGGAGCTCGACCTGCCCGCGGACATCGGCATCGACGCCTACGAACTCTGCACCGTCTTCGGCAACACGCTCGAGAACGCGGTCGAGGCCTGCGAGCGGATCCCGACCTCCTCCGAGCTCCACTCCCGGCGCCGCATCGGCGTAAAATCCAAGGTGCACCGGAACCGCCTCATCATCCGCATTGAGAACAGTTTTGCGGGCGATATACGAAAGAACCGGGAATCTTTCCTATCGAGCAAGGGCTCGCTCGGGGGTATCGGCCTCGCGAGCGTTCGCAACGTGGTGGAAAGTCATGACGGTTGCCTCAACTGCGAAACCTCCGACGGCGTATTCGTGGTATCCGCCGTCCTCTGCCTGTCGCGGCGGCCTTGAGACCCTCGCCTATAAGCGTTTTTTCGTTCGCCGGTCCGCGAGAAGCGTGCTAGACTAGGTAAGTTTCCTTTCGAAAAAAGGAGTAATTCATGACGAAGGATCTCGCGCGGCTTCTCGAGGCCGCCTTGCCCGCCGGCGCCGAATGGGCCTCGTTGCGCCGCGTCCGCTCCGTCGAACGGAGCTACTCGGCGCGCGACGGCAAGTTCGACGCCGCCCTCGTCTTCGAGGACGAGGGCTACATGATCGAGCTGCTTTCCGGCGGCCAGTTCGGCTACGCCGCGACCGCGTCCGCCGATCCCGCCGCCTTGCGGCGGGCCGCCGAGCGCGCCCTGGCCCTCGCCAAGGCCGCCTCGCCGCTCGCCCTCGCCCGCTTCAGCCCCGCGGTCCGCCCCGCCTGGACGCACCGCTGGGAAACGCCCCGCGCCAAGTCCGACGTCCTCGGCGCCGACCTCCTCGCCGGCGCGGCGGTCGCCATGTCAGCCGCGATGCGCCTCGACCCGCGCATCATCCAGACGACGGCCGCCGTCGAGACCCGCGACATCGAGGTGGAGATCGTCTCCACCACCGGCGCCGCGCTCGAACAGGTCCTCCACCTCGTCTCCACGGGCAAGAACGCCGTGGCCCGCGAGGGCAACGTCGTCCAGAACCGCTCGGGCCACGGCCCCCGCGGCGAATTCCGCCAGGCCGGTTCCGAGTTCCTCGACCTCCCCGCCCTGGAGGAGGCCGCGCGCAAGACGGCCCGCGAGGCGCTCGAGCTCCTGGCCGCGGAGGATTGCCCCTCCATGACCGGAGACCTCGTGCTGGCGCCGGACCAGATGATGCTCCAGATCCACGAGAGCGTGGGGCACCCCTGCGAACTCGACCGCATCCTCGGCGACGAGCGGAACTACGCGGGCTCCACCTTCGTCAAGCTCGAGGACATCGGCAAGCTCCGCTACGGCTCCGAGCTCATGAACGTGACCTTCGACCCGAGCCTGGCCGGCGAGGCCGCCTCCTACGGCTTCGACGACACGGGCGCCGAGGCCAGGAAGGAATTCATCGTGGAGAAGGGCGTCCTCGTGCGGGCGCTCGGCGGACTCGAAAGCCAGGCGCGCTCCGGCAAGCCCGGCGTCGCCGACCAGCGCGCCGAGGGCTGGCGCCGACCGCCCGTGGACCGCATGGCCAACCTGAACCTCGAGCCGGGCGATTCCACCTTCGCCGAGATCGTCGCCTCCGTCGAGCGCGGCGTCTACATGGAGGCGAACCGCTCCTGGTCCATCGACGACTTCCGCAACAAGTTCCAGTTCGGCTGCGAGTACG
>DAINBW010000185.1:0-6027 GCA_036732745.1 Spirochaetales bacterium
GATCACCCCAGTTGGGGAGAGCGGAACAATACGGGGGCCGAACAGCGCGTCGCGGCCCTGCCCTACCTCTTCCTCCAGGGCGGCACGACCGTCCGCGAGGTCCTGTGGCCCGCCAACGGGGACGTCACCGTCGTCACCGGCTCCATCCGCGGCGGCGAGCGCAAGGCCGGCGCCTACCGCATCGCCGCCCCCGTCGACTCCGCCGACCTCGACCTGGCCCCGGCGGTCCGCGAACTGGACGTGACCGGCGCGCTGGAGCTTGTCCTTTCGCCCGACGAGTCGAGCGTGGCGATCGTCCGCGACGAGGGTATCCTCCTCCGCGATTATGAAAGCTGGGGCACGAAGCGGGAAATCAAGGCGCCCGGCGCCCTCCGCGCGCTCTGGCTCGAGTCGAATCGCCTCGTCGTGGCCGGATCGCGCCGCATCGAGGCCGTGGATCTCGCCTCGGGCGCGCGCAAGCTCATAGCCCTGTCGCAGGCCGAGGCCTTCGGCAGGGACACGGCCGGCGCCCTCCTCGCCAAGACGGGCGGCGCGGCCTTCAAGCGGCCGGCGCCGGGCGCGGCGGGCGGCTCGGCAGGCACGGCCGCCGGCTCCTGGACGGAAACCCCCGCCTTCGATCCGAAACCCGCCCAAGCCAGCTCGGAGGCCTATCGCGTCTACCTTGAGGCGGCCGCGCCCGGCCAATACCGCAACGCCGTCATGGTCCGCGCCGTGAAGGCGCTCGGCACGCGCCCCCTCCTCCCCTCCCCCTCCGCGGCCTACGCGCCCTTCCCCGAGCGCGACGAACCCCGCTCCGGCGCGGTCTTCGACCACGGCTCGCGGATCAGGCGCCGCGAGATCGCGCTGACCTTCGACGCCCTGGACGGGGCCGAGGGCCTCGTCGCGGTCCTCAACGCCCTCAAGGACTTCCGGGTCACGGCCAGCTTCTTCGTCAACGGCGAATTCATCCGGAGGAACCCCGGCGCCGCGCGCCTCCTCGCCGAGAGCGGCCACGAGATCGGCTCCCTCTTCTTCACCACCGTGGACCCGACGGACGCGCGCTTCCGCGTGGACCGCGACTACATCCGCCGCGGCCTGGCCCGCGCCGAGGACGACTGGTTCGGCGCGACCGGCAAGGAGCTTTCCCTCCTCTGGCACACCCCCTATTACACCGTGAACGGGGACATCCTGGAGGCGGGCGCCTCGATGAGCTACGCCTACGTGGGGCGCGACATGGATCCCCTCGATTGGGTCTCCAAGACCGACGGCTTCCGGCTGCCGGGCTCCTACCTGCCCTCGCACGACATCGTCGAGCGCGTCCTCAAGGCGGTCAAGCCGGGCTCCATCGTGCCAATCCGCCTCGGCGTGCCCGAGGGCGGCCGCGACGACTACCTGCACGGGAACCTGGCGCTGTTGATCGACGCCCTCATCGGCGCGGGCTACGCGATCGTGCCCGTGTCCACCCTGATCGAGCACGCCGAATGAGCAGGCACGACACGAAGGAAGCCGGCATGAAAACCTCGAGGCTCGAACTCAGCGCGGCGGAAGCCGCCTTCTCCATCGACTTCGCCCGCGAGGCCGGAGCGGCCGCCGCCGGCCCCGCCGGCGAACCGCCCCGCTGGGGCAGCGCCGTCATCGGCCAACCCCGCGCCCTCGAGGCGCTCCGCATGGGCGTGCGCATCCGCGCCAAGGGCTACAACGTCTACGTCTCCGGCGCCCCCGGCACCGGCCGGCGCACCGCGGTCCTCCGCGTCCTGGAGGACGAGCCGGCCGCCCCGGAAAAGCTCCGCGACATAGCCTACGTCTACGACTTCGACGCGCCCCTCGCGCCCCGGGTCCTCCTCTTCCCCGCCGGCGAGGGCCGCGAGTTCAAGCGCGACCTCCACCGCTTCGTCGAGTCGCTGAAGCGCGTCGTCGCGCTGCAGTCCGAAAGCGAGGCGAACAAGCGCGCCGAGGCGGAGGCGACCGCCGCCCTCGAGGCCGAGGAAAACCGCCGGCTCGCCGAACTCGAGGCCGCGCTTTCCGCGGACGGCTTCCGCGCGGTCCAGGTGGAGACTGAAGGCGGCGCGACGATGGACATCGTACCCCTCCTCCGGAACGGCAAGCCCGCTGGCGTGGGCCCCGCGGGAGGCGAGGCCGCGCCCGCCTCGGCGCCGCCCGCCAAGGCGGCCGCCCCCAGCCCGGCGGAGACCGCCATCGCCGCCGAAGCCTCGGCCGAAGCCTCCACGGAACCAGCCACGGAGGCCTCGGCCGAGGCCGGCCTCCCCGACGAGAGCGGCCTCGAGCCCTCGAGCTTCGAGGCCCTCCAGGACCTCGTCGCCTCCGGCGACTTCCCCGAGGCCGAGTACAACCGCCTCCGCGAGCTCTGGTACGGCCACATGGACCGGATGAAGCGCCTCTTCGCCGACCTCAAGAAGGGCCGCCTCGAGCTCGAGGCCAAGATCGCGGCCGACCGCGACGAACTCCTCAAGCCCCAGGTCGCCGCCGAGACGGCGATCCTCCTCGAGCGCTGGAAGGAGCCCAAGGTCCACGCCTGGATCGAGGGCCTCAAGGCCGACGTCGAGGAGCGGCTCTACCTCTTCCGCGCGCCCGACGAGCCGCTCGAGGGGAAGCGCCGGCGCTCCCCGGCCCTGATCCGCTACGGCGTCAATCTCGTCGTGGACCGGAGCGGGGCGCCCAAGGCTCCGGTCGTCGTGGAGAACCACCCGAGCGCCTCGAACCTCTTCGGTTTCGTCGAGCCCCGTCCCGACGAGGACGGCGACACCCGCGGCGCCTACCTCCGCATCCGGGCCGGCTCCTTCCTCCAGGCCTCGGGCGGCTACCTCGTGCTCCGCGCGGAGGACGTCGTCGCCGACGAGGAGGCCTGGGTCCGCCTGAAGCGGGTCCTCCAGGACGGCCACGTCGAGATCCAGCCCCGGGAAGGCCCGATGGGCGGCGCCGCCTGGCTCAAGCCCGAGGCGGTGAAGGCGGACGTCAAGGTCGTGATGATCGGCGGCGAATCGACCTACGATCTCCTCTACCAGGCCGATCCCGACTTCCAGAAGCTCTTCAAGGTCCACGCCGAGTTCGACTCGACGATGCCCCGGAGCGCGGAGGCCCTGCGGGACTACGCATCCTTCGTCCGCGTCATCGTGGAGGAGGAGGGCCTCCTGCCCGTCTCCGCCGAGGGCCTCGCGGCCGTCGCGGAGGAGGGCATCCGCCTGGCCGAATACCGCACCCGGCTCTCCACCCGCTTCGGCCTCGTCGCCGACCTCCTCCGGGAGGCGGACTACCGCGCCCGGCTGGAGGGCAAGACCGCGATCGACGCGGCCTCCGTCGGCGGCGCCGTCGCCGCGCGGGCCCGGCTTTCCGGCCTGCCGGAGGAGAAGATCGGCGACATGATCGCCTCCGGCGAGATCATCCTCCAGGCCCAGGGCACGGCCATCGGGCGCGTGAACGGCCTGGCCGTCCTCGACCGCGGCTACTACGCCTTCGGCCTGCCGGCGGTCATCTCCGCGCAGGTGAGCCCCGGCGAGGGCGGCGTCATCAACATCGAGGGCGAGTCCGGCCTGTCCGGGGAAATCTACGACAAGGCGGTCCTCATCGTGGAGGGCTTCCTGCGGAGCCGCTACGCCCGCGACTTCCCCCTGGCCGTCACCGCCTCGATCTGCTTCGAGCAGTCCTACACCGCCGTGGAGGGCGACTCCGCCTCCTCGACCGCCGTCTACGCACTCCTCTCCGCGATCGCCGCCCTGCCCCTCCGCCAGGACATCGCCGTCACCGGCTCGATGAACCAGATCGGCCAGGTCCAGCCCGTCGGCGGCGTCAACGAGAAGATCGTCGGCTTCTACCGCATCTGCCAGAAGGTCGGCTTCACGGGAACCCAGGGCGTCATGATCCCGCGCCGCAACGTCGTGAACCTCACCCTGCCGCGGGAGCTCCAGGAGGCCATCGCCGCGGGGAACTTCCACATCTGGGCGGTCTCCACCATCGACGAGGGCCTCGGCGTCCTCTCCGGCCTGGAGGCGGGAAAAATGAACGAACGGGGCGAGTTCCCCGCGGACAGCTTCAACGCCCGCGTCCGCAAGGAACTGCAGCGGATGGCCAAGACCATCAAGAACTATCTCGGCTAGAATTTGGGGGTTATACGGGGATGCCGAGATTGCCCTCCGGGGCTTTCCCGGATTATCATAGACCTAAGATAATGTTCCGCATCTCACAAAGTGAAAGGTGATCCAATGCCCGCTGCTGAACTCGTGGTAGACGTGCCGAAGATCAAGAAGGCCGCCCACAACGCCATTCCCCTCACCATAACGACCTATACGCTCCCGCACGACATAGAGGTCTACATGGAGGAGGTCCTCGACGTCTTCCTGTCCGAACTCGGGCAGAAGAAACTCAAGGATTACCTCGTCTATTGCCTCCGCGAGCTGGCCGTGAACGCCAAGAAGGCGAACACCAAGCGCGTCTATTTCGAAGTGAAGGGCCTCGACATCGACGACGCCGCCGAGTACGAGGAGGGCATGAAGACCTTCAAGGCGGACACCCTCGACAACATCTCCTACTACCTCGCCAAGCAGAAGGAGCACGGCTTCTACATCAAGCTGATCTTCCAGTCCCGCGGCCCCAACATCGTCATCGAGGTCCGCAACAACGTGGAGATCAACAAGAAGGAATACGTCCGCATCCACGACAAGCTCGCGCGCTCGCGGAAATACACCTCCCTGGAGGAGGCCCTCTCCAACGTCCTCGACGCCTCCGAGGGCGCCGGCCTCGGCCTCGTCATCCTCGTCCTCATGCTGAAGAAGATCGGCCTCGACGAGGACTGCTTCGACATCTGGGCGGAAAACGGGGAGACGGTCGCCCGGATCACGGTGCCCGTCGCCCAGACCCACATCGAGACCGTCTCCGCCCTGACGGAGGAGATCGTCAAGTCGATCACCAGCCTGCCGCAATTCCCGGAGAACATCGTCCAGATCCAACGCCTCATCGCCGATCCGCAGAGCCAGATGATCGACATCGCGCGCTACATCTCCACCGATCCCGCGATGACGGCCGACCTCCTGAAGCTCGTCAACTCCGCCGCCTACATGACCCAGAAGCGCGTCGACAACATCGTCGACGCGGTCAAGCTCGTGGGACTGCGCGGCATCAAGGGCCTTCTCTACTCCTACGGAACCTTCAAGATCCTCGGCGACGACTCCAACGCCGACCGCAAGAAGCTCTGGGACCACTGCTACCGGGCGGCCTACTACTCCTACAACCTCGCCAAGAACTTCAAGGCGGGCAACCGCAACCTCCTCGACGACGCCTACGTCGGCGGCATGCTCCACGACATGGGCAAGATCGTCTTCTCCTCGGTCCACCCCGCCCTCCTCGACAAGATCCGCGGCTTCTGCGGCGACAAGGGCATCCCTCCGGGAACCTTCGAGGACATGGCCGGCGGCATGAACCACGCCGAGATCGGCGCCCGCATCGCCGAGAAATGGAACTTCCCCGACACCCTCACCGCGGCGATCCGCTTCCACCACGAGGTCGCCGCCGTGCCGCCGGAGCACAAGGAACTCGTGCAGACGGTCTACCTGGCCAACGCCTTCTGCGAGTACGAGAGCGGCGGTTTCTCCTACGAGCAGATCGACGCGAACGTCCTCGGAAGCTTCAACATCGTCGGCGAGCGCCAGTTCAAGAAGATCGTCGAGACGATGTCCGAAGGCTTCAAGCTGGAGACGAGCCGCATCGCCCGCGAGGCCGCCAAGAAGTAAGCGCGTCGGCCCTCCGCGAACAGCCCGATCATGAAAAGACCCCCTGAAAGTGGACACTTTCAGGGGGTCTTTTTATGGCGAATAAGGAGCAGAGGTCCAGACGGGCCGAAGCCCGGACGCGCCGGGGGAGCGGGGCCGGGCGGGGCGTGGAAGCGCCGGGCGGCGGGCGGGGCGGGCGCCCAGACCGCCTAGTAACGCTCCAGGAACTGGAGAAGCGCCTGCTGGGAGCCGCCGAAGTAGCGCGCCTCCAGGGCCGTCGCGGCGGCGCCGAGATAGCGGAAGTGCCAACTCTCCCACTTGTAGCCGG
>DAINBW010000186.1:0-6003 GCA_036732745.1 Spirochaetales bacterium
CCGCGACCTTGAAGTCCATGTCGCCGAGGTGGTCCTCGTCGCCGAGGATGTCGGAAAGGACGGCGAAGCGGTCGCCCTCGGAGATGAGGCCCATCGCGATGCCGGCGACCGGCATCTTGAGGGGGACGCCGGCGTGCATGAGGGAGAGGGTGCCGCCGCAGACGGAGGCCATGGAGGAGGAGCCGTTCGACTCGAGGATCTCGGAGACGACGCGGATCGTGTAGGGGAAGCGCTCCTTGGAGGGGAGGACCTTCTCGATCGAGCGGCGCGCGAGGTTGCCGTGGCCGATCTCGCGGCGGCCGGTGCCGAGGCGGCCCGTCTCGCCGACGGAGAAGGGCGGGAAGTTGTAGTGGAGCATGAAGCGCTCGCGGCGGTCGCCCTCGATGTCGTCGAAGATCTGCTCGTCGAAGACGGTGCCGAGGGTGGTGACGGCGAGGGCTTGGGTCTCGCCGCGGGTGAAGAGCGCCGAGCCGTGGGTGCGGGGGAGGACGTTGATCTCGCAGTTGATGGGGCGGATCTCCTCGAGACCGCGGCCGTCGACGCGCTTGCCCTCGTCGAGGATGCCCGAGCGGAGGATCTCGTACTGGAGGTCCTCCATGAGGGCGCCGAAGAGCTTCTTCTGGATCTCGTCGGTCAGCGCGTCGGCGAACTTGGCCTTGGCGTCGGCGATCGCGCCGGCGACGGCGTTCTGGCGCTCCTGCTTGACCTTCGTGAAGAGGGCCTTGAGGAGGAGGCCGCGGGCGTAGGCCTCGATCTCGTCCTTGCGGTTGAGGGTGACGCGGAGGGGGGAGAGGGGGAGCTTCTTCTTGCCGACGAGGCGCGCGAGCTCCTCGATGACGGCGCAGATCTCGGCGATGGGCTTCTTGGCCACCTCGATGGCGCCGAGCATCTCCTCCTCGGGGGGTTCGAGGGAGTCGCCCTCGACCATCGTGATGCCTTCCTTGGTGCCGGCGACGACGATCTCGAGCTTGCACTTCGCGATCTGGTCGTAGGTAGGGTTGACGACGTAGGCGCCGTCGAGGAGGCAGACGCGGACGCCGGCGATGGGGCCGGCGAAGGGGATGTCGGAGATGTGGACCGCCGCGCTCGCCGCGTTGATGGCGATGATGTCGGGCGGATTCACCGAGTCGGTGGAGATGCAGGTCGGGACGACCTGGATCTCGCGGCCGAAGGCCTTGTCGAAGAGGGGCCGCATGGGGCGGTCGATGAGGCGGGACACCAGGATCTCGCGGTCCTTGGGGCGGGTCTCGCGCTTGATGAAACCGCCGGGGATCTTGCCGGCCGCGTAGTACTTCTCGTTGTACTCGACGGTGAGGGGCACGAAGTCGAGGCCTTCCTGCGCGGTGGAGCCGCAGCAGGCGGTGGCGATGATCGTCGAGCCGCCGAGGGTGGCGAAGACCGAGCCGTTCGCCTGTTTGGCCATGCGGCCGGTCTCGAAGACGAGCTCTTCGGCGCCGACCTTGTAGGACAATTTCTGTACCATTTGAACCTTCTATTTCGCCAACACGAATGGCCCGAACTCGGCGAGAGTCCGGGCCATCGGGGTTACCTCCCGATCGTCCCGGAGAAGAAGCGCTCCGGCGCGCGGCTTGTTACGCGCCGAGGCCCTCCGGGCAATGGGATTACTTGCGTATATTGAGCTTCTCGATGAGGGCGCGGTAACCCGCGAGGTCGTGCCGCTGCAGGTACTTGAGGAGGCGGCGGCGCTGGCCGACGAGCATGAGGAGCCCGCGGCGGGAGTTCGTGTCCTTCTTGTGGGTCTTGAAGTGCTCGGTGAGGCCGTTGATGCGCTCCGTGAGGAGGGCGATCTGGGTCTCGGTCGAGCCCGTGTTCTTCTCGCTCTTGCCGTGCTCGAGCACGACGCGCGCCTTGTCCTCTTTGGTAAGAGCCATGTTCGTTACTCCTTCTATCTCTTCATTTCTTGGTAAGCTTGATGAACGCGACGGACTCGGGCGGGAAGCCCCCCTCCGCGCGGAATACCACTTTCCCCTCGTCCAGCTCCAACAGGGTCTCGAAGCTCCCATCGCCGTTTCCGATCTCGGCGAAGTAGCTGCCCGGCGGCGGCAGGATCCTGCCGGCGGGCAAGGCCGCCTCCACCACCCCGTCCTCCCCCGCGAACCGGGCAAGACCGCGGAGATCGATGGCGTAGGGACGGCCGAGCATCGCCGCCGCGTCGTCCAGCCTGCCGTCGAGGACGGCGGTCCGGATGCGGCTCGAACTCACGGGATGGCCGTTCCAAAGCACGGGCTCGAGTATTTCCGCCTCCACGCCGAGCGTCGCGTAGAACTCCCGGATGGCCGGAGCGTCGGTGTCGAGCCGATGTCCGCAACGGAAGTTCGATCCCACCGCGAAGTAGGAAAGCAAGCCGCGATCTCGAAGCAGGGACAGGAAATCCCTTCCCGCCAGTTTACTGAAATTCCCGGAAAAGTCAATCAGGACGCAGAGATCGAGGCCGAGCGAGGCGAAGCCGGCGAGCTTCTCCGGGAGGCTCGCGAGGTCCCCGTGATAGCTCGAGGGGCGGAGGAGCTTCTTGGGATTCTCGGCGAAACTGAAGGCGGCCGCGCGGCAGGAGTTCTTGCGGTCCAGGACCTTGCCGATGAGCCGGCGATGGCCGAGATGGAGGCCGTCGAAGACGCCTATCGTGGCCGCGAGGGGCTTGTCGGCGTGATAGCCGTCGAGAAATTCCTCCCAGGCTATCGTCCTCACGACTCGCCTCCGAGCACGAAGCGGTATTCGAGGCACAGGGGCCGCTCGCGCACGAGGCCCAGGAAGTCGCCCGCCTCGGAAAAGACCGCCGACTCGGGCTCGGATACGGGACCGGCCTCCGCCGAAGCCTCCGACGCCGCCGCTGCGGCGGGACCGGACTCGGCCGGGGCAAGGCCATCTATGGGCAGGAGGGAGGCCGATTCGACGAGGCCGCCGTTGCGGAAGGCCCGGAGAAATCGGTCCTCGAGGCGGCGCGGACGCAAGCCCAGGACGGCCGCCATCGCGGGGTCCAAGTAACGGAGGTCGCTTTCGGGCGAAAAATCGGCGGGGAGGACCGCCTGGTCGAGGAAAATCGGCCCGATGGCGCCGCGTTCGAGCTCAGCCAGGCTGGCGCGCGATCCCAGGGCCAGGGCCAGGTCCCGGGCGAGCGAGCGAATATAGGTTCCAGAAGAGCAGCGGACGGCGATCCGCGCGTCGCGGCCGTCGTAGGAAAGCAGCTCCAGTTCGTGGATGACGACGGGCCGTGGCTTCATTTCGGGCTCCTCGCCGGCGAGGACGCGCTCATAGGCGCGTTTTCCGTCGATGTGGAGGGCCGAATAGGCGGGCGGACTCTGGAGTATCGGGCCGCGGAAGGCGGGCAAGGCCGCCTCGATGGCGGCCTGGCTCGGCGGCGCTGCCTCGGCGACCACGGCGCCCTCGGGATCGAGGGTCGCGGTCTCCGCGCCGAAGCGGACGAGGGCAAGATAGCGCTTGTCGAGGGCGGTGAAATAGGGCGCCAGGCGGGAATAGCCGCCGGCCATCACCACGAGGAGCCCCGTCGCGAAGCGATCCAGGGTTCCCGCGTGACCGACCTTGCCGGAGACGAGCTTTCGTTTGATGGGCCCGAGGGCCTGGAAGGAGGTAAGGCCCGCGGGCTTGCGAATCGCCGCGAGACCCGAGAACCGTTTCACGAAAACAGGCCCTTGATCCTCTCGTTGAGCTCAAAGCCCTCTTTGATGCCGTGGTCGGCGACGAAGACGAGCCTGGGCGTGAGCCGCGTCCGGAGACGCTTGCTCACCTGGGCCTGGATGAAGCCGGCTGCCCGGTTGAGGCCCTCCGCGGCCCGGTCGAGCCGGGCGCCCTCCTCGTCCACGGGTTCCTTCCCCGGCCCGGCGGAGGCTCCCGCGTGATCCGCGGGAACCGCCTCCGAGGCGAGGGCGAAACTGGAGACGAAAACCTTGGCGGCGGAAAGATCCCGCGCGGCCTCCACCCGGGTGACCGAGACGAAGGGGCCGACGCGAGGATCCTTGACCTCGCCGGAAAGGATGAGGGAGGCGATCTCCTCGCGGAGCTGCTCCTCGAGCTTCTTATGCCTTATCGCGTCCATCGGCCTTTCCAGAACCGGAACCCGAAGGCGCCGAGAGGGTGCGCGCGATCTCGATCATCTCGTAGATCTCGAGCGTGTCGCCGGCCTTCACGTCGGTGAGGCCTTCGATGCCGATGCCGCACTCGTAGCCGGCCGCGACTTCCTTGGCGTCGTCCTTGAAGCGCTTGAGCGAGTTGATCTTGCCCTGGTGGATCTCGACGCCCTCGCGGATGACGCGGACCTTGCAGTTCCTGCGGACCGAGCCCTCGAGGACGAAACAACCGGCGACGATGCCGACCTTGGGCACCTGGAAGGTCTCGCGGACCTCGACCTGGCCGATCTCCTTCTCCTGGAGCTCGGGGGCGAGCATGCCTTCCATGGCCTTGCGGATCTCTTCCTCGGCCCGGTAGATGATGTTGTACTTGCGGATGTCGACCTTTTCGCGGTCGGCGAGCTGCTTGGCCGCGGGGCTCGGGCGCACGTTGAAGCCGATGATGATGGCGTCCGAGGCGGAGGCCATCATGACGTCGTCCTCGGTGATCGTGCCGGCCGCGGAGCGGAGCACGTTGAGGCGGACCTCGGGCGTGGAGAGTTTCTCGAGGAGGCCCTTGAGCGCTTCGACGGAACCCTGGACGTCGCCCTTGATGATGACCTTGAGCTCCTGGACGTCGCCGGCCTGGATGGTGCTGTAGAGGTTGTCGAGGGTGACCTTCTTGACGTTCTTGGCTTCCTCGTACTTCTTGAGCTCCTGCCGCTTGTCGGAGATCTGGCGGGCGAACTTCTCGTCGTCGACGACCTCGAAGGGATCGCCGGCGTTGGGAAGGCCCTCGAAGCCGATGACCTCGACGGGGGTGGAGGGGCCAGCCTCCTCGATCCGCTCGCCCTTGTCGTTGAAGAGCGCGCGGACCTTGCCGGCGTAGATGCCGGCGGCGAAGGAGTCGCCGATGCGGAGGGTTCCGCGCTCGACGATGATCGTAGCCACGATGCCGCGGCCCTGGTCGATGCGGGACTCCACGACCTTCGCCTCGGCGTGGCGGTCGTAGTTCGCGGTCAGCTCGAGGATCTCGGCCTGGAGGAGGATGGCGTCGAGGAGCTCCGGGATGCCCCGCTTCTGGAGGGCGGAAATCTGGCAGAACATCGTCGTGCCGCCCCAGGCTTCGGGCGTGAGCCCGAGCTCGGCGAGTTGCGACATGACGCGGTCCGGATTGGCCTCGGGGAGGTCGATCTTGTTGACGGCGACGATAATGGGAAGGCTGGCGGCCTTCGCGTGGTCGATGGCCTCCCGGGTCTGGGGCATGACGCCGTCGTCGGCGGCGACGACCAGGACGACGATGTCCGTGACCTGGGCGCCGCGGGCGCGCATCTTGGTGAAGGCCGCGTGGCCGGGGGTGTCGAGGAAGGTGATCTTGCCCTTGGGCGTTTCCACCTGGTAGGCGCCGATATGCTGCGTGATGCCGCCGAATTCGCCGGAGACGACGTCGGTCTTCCGGATGGCGTCGAGGAGTTTGGTCTTTCCGTGGTCGACGTGGCCCATGACGGTGACGACCGGAGCGCGGTGGATGAGCTGGCCGGGAAGGTCCTCCGTCTTCTCTATGACGGTCTCGTCGTAGAGGGAGACGATGTGGACCTCGCAGCCGTACTCGCCGGCGAGGATCGTCGCGGTGTCGGCGTCGATCTTCTGGTTGATCGTCGCCATGACGCCGAGCTTCATGAGGTTGGCGATAAGGTCCGCCGGCTTCAGGTTCATCTTCTTGGCCAGGTCGGAGACGGAAATGGTCTCCATGATGTCGATCTCCTTGGGGATCGCCATCGCCTGGGCTTCCTGCTTCTTCTTCAGCCTGAGCGCCTTCTCGGCCTCTTCCTCGCGCTTGGAGTACGCGGGCTTCTTTCCGCGGATCGGCTTGCGCACCGCGGTCTTGCCGGTGCCGGCTCCCATCGTGGAGCCGCCGGGA
>DAINBW010000187.1:0-6001 GCA_036732745.1 Spirochaetales bacterium
CCGAGGCCGCGGAAGGCGCCGGCGGCCAGGGCGGCGGCCGGCGCGAGCGCGGCGTCCTCCGGCGGCTCGGCGCCGAGGAGGAGGATGTCGCCGGTCTTGCGCGCCTCGAAGCGCCGCGCGAGTTCGCGGACGAGGAGGGCGGGGCCGAGGGTCGCGTCCTGGATCGCCGCCTCGATCTCGCCGGGCTTGCCGCCCAGGAGATCGGCGCGCATGGCCCCCGGCTCCGACAGGATGACCGCGGCGTCGAGCTCCCCGAGGGCGTTCCTGGCCGCGATGAGGAGGGCGCTCGCGGAGACGAAGGAGCCCGGATTCCAGGACAGGACCAGGCTGTCGGCCGGAGCCGCGGAGGCCGGCGTCGGCGCCGCCTCCCCGGAGGCGGGGCGGGGGGCCGCGCCGGCTTCGGAACCCGGCGCGGGGCGCGGGGCGGCGACGACGTCGGAACCCGGCGCGGAGCGCAGGGCGACGACGATGGACCAGCCGGCGGCGCGCGCCTCGGCGGCGAGGGCGGCGGCGTAGGGGCCGTCGAAGGGGGCTATCAGGATTGTCTTCTTCACGCGGGGGAGTGTACTATCGCGGCATCGAGACCGCAAGGCCCGAGGGCTTCCCCTCGTCCCGAGCGCCTCGGCCGTGGAGGTCCCATGCTCATCGCCCTCGCCCAGATGAACGCCGTCATCGGCGATTTCGAAGGCAACCGCGCCCGCGTCCTCGCCTTCGCCGCCGCCGCCGTCGGCGCCCCCCCCACCGGCGACTCGCCCCGGCCCGCGCGCGTCGGTCCGTCGGGCCGCCCCGACCTCCTCGTCTTCCCCGAGCTGGCGCTTTCCGGCTACCCGCCCATGGACCTCCTCGATCAGGACTCCTTCGTAGAGGAATCCCTGGCCTCGCTCCGGCGCCTCCAGCGCGAGCTGCCCGCCGGCCTCGCCGTCGCCGTCGGCTACGTGGACCGGAACCGCGCCGGCTCCGGCCGGCCCCTCGTCAACGCGGTGGCCGTCATCAAGGACGGCGTGGTCGTCTTCAGCCAGGCCAAGACCCTCCTCCCCACCTACGACGTCTTCGACGAGGCTCGCTACTTCGAGCCGGCGCCGGCGCGCCGCGTCTTCGAGCTTTGCGGCAAGCGGATCGGCGTCGCGATCTGCGAGGACATCTGGTGGGAGGAGCCCGCCGTGCCGGGACTCCGCTATCCCGTGGACCCCGTGAAGGAACTCCTCGACGCGGGCGCCGAGCTCCTCGTCGTGCCCTCCGCCTCGCCCTTCCACCGCGGCAAGCTCGACGTCCGGCTCCGCCTGGCGGGCGACGCGGCCCGCGAGGGCGGCGTGCCCGTCGTCTACTGCAACATGGTGGGCGGCAACGATTCGCTCGTTTTTGACGGCCGCTCCTTCGCGCTCGACGCCTCCGGCGAGCCGGTCAGGATCGCCGGATGGGAAGAGACCCTCCTCGTCGCGGACCTGGCCGAGCTCGAGGCGCCGCGCGCGGCGGCCAGCGCGGCGCGCAGCGTCGGCGCCGGCGCCGCCGGCGTCGCGAAGCCAGCGGCCGCCGCCGATCCCTGGGAGGAGGTCGAAGCCGCCCTCGTCCTCGGCACGCGCGACTATCTCCGGAAATGCGGCTTTTCCAAGGCCTGCCTCGGCCTTTCCGGCGGGATCGACTCGGCCCTCGTCGCGGTCATCGCCGCCCGGGCCCTCGGACCCGAAAACGTCGCCTGTCTCGCGATGCCGAGCCGCTTCTCGAGCCAGGGTTCCATCGACGATTCGGTCGAGCTTTGCCGCCGCGTCGGCCTCCGCCTGGAGACCCTGCCGATTGAGGGCCCCTTCGAGGCCTATCTTTCCCTCCTCGAACCCCGCTTCGAGGGCCGGCCGATGGATCTCGCCGAGGAAAACCTCCAGGCGCGGATCCGCGGCGCCATCCTCATGGCCTGGTCCAACAAGTTCGGTTCCCTCCTCCTCACGACGGGCAACAAGAGCGAGCTGGCCGCGGGCTACTGCACCCTCTACGGCGACATGTGCGGCGCCTTCAACCCGATCGGGGACCTGCTCAAGACCGAGGTCTACGCGCTCTGCCGGTCCATGAACGCCCGGGCCCGCGCCGCCGGCCTTCCGGAGCCCATCCCCTCGCCGATCATCGACAAGGCGCCGAGCGCCGAGCTCCGGCACAACCAGAAGGACCAGGATTCGCTGCCGCCCTACGAGGACCTGGACGCGGTGCTGGAGCTGTACATCGTGAAGAACCTCTCCGCCGCCGAGATAGTCGCGCGCGGCCACGATCCCGCCCTCGTGACGAGGGTGCTCGGCCTCGTCGCCCGCTCCGAATACAAGCGCCGGCAGGCGGCTCCCGTCGTCAAGGTTTCGCCGCGGGCCTTCGGCACGGGCCGGCGCATCCCGATCGCCCGGGCCTTCCACGAAACGCGCTTGTAGCCGAGTCAATCGCTTGGTTTTCGCTTAATTTCCATGCTATAATTAATAGCGGCAATGGGTAACGGCATGGCGCTTCGGCGCATCCGGGAGGGCTTTGCCCTTCTCGCGCTCGCGGCTTTGGCGCTCGCCGGCTGCGACTCCTCCTCGAGTCTTTTCTCGGAGGCGGAGCGTCGTTCCATCTACACCGTGAACCTGTCCTCGTCCAAGACCAAGCTCGTCGAAGGGGCAGCGGTCCAGCCGGGAACCGCGATCGAGGTCGAACTCCTCCTCCTCCGGGGCGCCGAGGACCCCGCCCTGTTCACCATCGAGTTGCGCGACGCCCGGGACGGGCTCCTTCTCGAGCGCCGCTATTCCACCGCGCGGCCCGCCGCTTCCGTCGTACCCCTCGGTTCCGCCGCCGCGGAGTCGGGCGTCGCGGCTTCCTCCGTCCAGGTGGACAAGCTTTCCGGCACCCTCGCCCCCTTCGTCCTCCCCGCCGATCTCGAACCCGGCGCCTACCGCCTTGTCTCGATCCTCCAGGACGGGACGGGCAAGGTCCTTCAGCGAAGCGCGAGCCCCTTTTTCGTGGGGCGGCCCGGCTTGGCCGTCGAATCGGTTTCGCTCTACCCGCCGGCGCCCCGCCCGGCCAGGCGGTCCTCCTGTCCGTGGCCGTGGCCGGCGGCTTCCCGGAAGACGAGCTCTGGGTGCGCTGGAGCTCCGAGGGGCGGACGGTGGCGGAAGGCCTTCTCTCCGACGGGGCCGCGACCGCCGTGTGGCGCGCGCCCCGCGTCGACGGCGCCTACGCCATCCGGGCGGAGATTTTTCCCGCGGCGCCCTCCAAGGATCTTCCTTTCGGCCTTTCCCCCTGGCGCCAGGACATCAAGGCGCTGGTGCGCGGAACCCTCGTCGCGGACGAGTACGCGGACGCGCCCGCCTTTCTCTCCCGCTTCGCCTTCGAGGGCGGCCTCGAGGATTCCGGCACCCGCCCCGCCGCCTCGCCGCCCGCGCCCATCGGCGCCCCCCGGCTCGGCGTGTATTCCTCCGGTTTCGGTTATCGCTTCGATTCGGGCGCCGGCCTCCGCGCGCCGGGAGCCCTTCCTCCGGCCGCCCTCGGCGACGGCGCCGGCTTTACCCTGCTCTGGCGCCTCTATGTCGAGGCCGCCTCCTACGAAAAGGCCTCGGATCTCGCCCGCTTCGTGGACGCCGACGGCGGGACCCTGCTCCGCGTCGGCGTGGAAGGGCAGCGGCCTTTCGTGGAGCTCCCGGGCGGCGTCCGGAGCCAATCGGCGATCCGCCTGCCCGTCGGCCGCGTCGATCTCGCGCTGACCCTGCGCCGGGACGGGGCCCGCGCGGTCCCGCTCTGGATCCTCGACGGCGAGAGCGCGGCCTCGGAAGCCTTGCCGTTCCGCGCGCTGGACGGCGCGGCGGCCCTCGAGCTCGGCGGTCCCGGCGGCCTCGTCGGGCTTTATGACGAGTTCGCCATCCACGACGACGCCGCCAGGGGACAGCCGCGTTTCTTCCTGGCCGCGGCGGAACGGCGCCACGGCGATGCCCTTTTCATCGCCGAGGGCTTCGAGGCCGCCGCCCCGCCCGCGGCGGAGGCCGTGGCCGCCCCCGCGCCGGCCGGCGCCCGGCTGGAAGGCGCCGCCGACTGGTCGCCCCGGGCCTTCGCGCTCGCGCCGGGATCGCGCCTCTCCTTCGATCGCGACATCCCCGTGGAGCGGCCGCTCCTCGTCGAGGCGAGCCGCGCGGCCGGGGATCCCGGTCTTGCCGTCGCCCTCGGCGCCGAGGGCGGGGATCCCCTCCTCACGGTGCGCGACTCAGGCGAGGCCTTCGCCGCCGACGGCCGGCCAGCGGGCAGGCTGCCCCTCGCGGCGGACCGCGTCTCCTTCATCCTCCGCCCCGTCTCGAACGGCCTTGAGCTCATGAGCGCGGCGGGCATGCCCCTCGCGCGCATAACCTTGCCTGAGGGGCTCCGCGCCTTCCGGCTCTCCGTGGCCAACGTGGGCGAAGGCGGGAAGGTCGTCCTCTCCCGCGTCCAGGTCCGGGCGGCGCCCGAGCTCGTCGCCAAGACCGCGGGTCGCGGCCTGGCCGCCGCCATCGCCCCCTGACGAATCCCTCCCGCATCCCCTTTTCCCGCATACCAGCTTCCCGCGCGCCGTCGCTTGCGCCGTGGTCCGGCGAGCATTAGACTGTGTTTACCGGCCAAGCCTCGATCGTCCCGTCCGCAGTTTCGGCGATCGATCGCTCTTTTTTGATTTTGTCCCGCGGCCGCGCTAGACTTAACGAACGGTAAGAAGGAGCGACGCATGCATAAAAAACCGTATTTCATCGCCGCGCTGGCCTTGGCGGCCCTCCTCGCGTCCTGCGCGAGCGCACCGCCCCCCGCGCCCCCGCCGGCCCCGGCTCCCGCACCAGGCGCCCCCTCCTCCGGCGACTCCGCCAGCAAGGACCGCGCCAAAGCCCTCGTGCAAGGTGGCTATGACGCCGGCGCGGCCATACCCGCCCCCGCGCCCGCCCCGGCGCCCGGGACCGGCGCGACGGCCTCCGCCGCCTCCGCCGACCAGCCGCCGCCTCCTCCGGGACAGCTGACGGCCGAAGAGCAGGCCTATCTCCAGAATTACCTCGGGCGCCTCAATTACATGGTGTATTACAACGAGGACGCCAAGCTCGAGCCCCGGCTCGCCAAGATCGCCGTGTCCCAGGCCAACCGCTTCCTCATCGAGCAGCAGGGCCTGTCGGTGATCGATTTCGACCAGATCGAGAAAAACAAGAAGGACCAGCAGGCCGCCTACCAGTCGGAAACCGGCGGCAGCATCGACCTGATCCAGTACCTCGCCCAGAAATTCAACGCCGACGTCTATGTCGAGCTGGACTTCGCGGTGACGAGCGAGACCCGGGACGGCAAGTTCTACGCCTCAGCCCAGGGCTCGATGAAGATTTTCGACACCTCCACCGCCGCCCTCCTCGGTTCCGTCGCCTTCATGAGCCAGCCGGCCTTCAGCCCGAGCTCCATGGACGCCGCGGTCGCCAACGCGATCGCCGCCTCCGTCTGGACCGCCATGCCCAAGATGACCGCCCAGGCCAAGGAACTCCTCAAGGGCTCGCTTTCCCGGGGCGTGCGCTACGAGGTCGTGATCCAGAAGACTCCCGATTCCAGGCAGGTGAGCGCCCTCAGGCGCGCCCTGGCCAAGAAGGTCAGGGAGGTCGAGCAGGTTTCCTATTCGCCCAACGAGACCAAGCTCTACCTCTACACCTTCCAGGGCCGCGACAAGGTCGAGGACGCGATGTACGACGCGGGCTCCGCGGCCGGGCTCAACGACCTGAACCTGGTCTACAGCCGGGGCAAGTCCTTCACGTTCAACTCGGGTCTGTGATTCGCCGCGGCGACGGCCGGCCGCAAGCCGGCGCGCCGCGAGAAGGATAGGGCTAGAGAGCCCATAGAAAGAATACCTTAGGAGGTAATCGTGAAGAAGATTTCCATTATTCTCCTCGCGCTCGTGACGATCTGGTATGCCCCGCGGCGACTCCGCATGGTCGTCTACCTCGCGATCGGAGCCGTCGTGTCGGTGCTCCTTGCGCGATGGGTGCTCGGCGCGCTCGAGGACGCGATCGTT
>DAINBW010000188.1:0-5421 GCA_036732745.1 Spirochaetales bacterium
CACGTACGAGGCCAGCCGCGACAGCGCGTTCGCGGCGCTCCGGGCGAAGCAGGTCGTCTCGCGGCGGTGCGCCGCCTGGTCCTTGCGGATCTCCCGGTCGAGGTAGTTCGAGGGGAAAAGCGGGTTCTGATAGGTGCGCGGGAGCTTCGAACTGACGCGGGCGTGCACGACGCGATGCTCCTCGTCCTGCTCCTTATAGAGCGCCGATCGTTCAAGCGCGCTTGCGTATTCCTTTTTTTCATCGGTAATTAGCAGCAGGAACTTGGGTATCGAAAAGCGAGGTTCCTCGTGGAGCGAGGTGAGGAGATCCTGGAATCCCCGACCGACCGCCCCGTGCTCGAAGGCGACCTTCGGATAGATCTCTGCCGCGCGCTTCTGCTGCGCCTCGGTCATCGCGCCCGAGCGCTTGCGCGTCGCATGGCTTAGGTCGAGGAAGAATCGCGAGGAGGCGGTGATCGATATCGCGATCTCGCTCGGAAAATACTGGGACACGTCGAAGCTGACAAAGCCGTCGGCGGTAATCCTTTCCAAGTTGCGCGCTTCGGGCCTGAGCTCCGCGTGGACCGCGACGGCCTGGCGCGACAGGCGCTCGACGCGGTTCAAGACCGTCCCGCAGGAAAGCCCGAGGGCGCGGCTCATGCCGCGCACGCTCTCCGCGTTCGCGTGCCGCGTCAGGAGATCCTCGTAATCGACGCGGCGTTTGGCGTAGTAATCGATGGAAAAGGTCTGGGTCGAGAAGGTTCTGCCGCACGATCGACAGCGGAACCGCGGCACGGGGCCGAAGGCCTTCGTGGGATGAAAGCCGGCGGAAAGGAACCAGTTTGAAGACTGGGGCTCCAAATGATTCTGGCAATTTGAATTAGGGCAGAATGGCGGTGAATGCACGAAGGCCTCCTCGCGCCCGGATGGGATCGCGAAGAGGCCTACGCGTTTTTCAAGCGTGGCTGATTGAGGTTATAGGGTTCGTAACACTAATTACTTCTTATCCGCTCCCATAATGTCCTCGATGTCCGCCGCCTCGTAGACCGTCCTCTCGTCCGCGCGGTGGAGGGGCTTCCAGACCTGGGCGAAGAAGGGGTTCCTCTCCGCGATCTCGTGATATCTCCAGGGCGGACCCTCGCAGTCCGGGCACCAATGGCCGGCCTTGAGAGCCGTGTAGGGCTTCATCGGGAAACGGTGGCCAAAGGCGCATTCCCACTCGAGTCCCTCGTGGAGGTTCCCCGACCAAGCGGCCGAGAGGAGCTTGCCGCCACGGAAAGCCGCGGCGCCGCGAAGGTCCCCGATGTCGAGGGCTTTCTTGGTCTCGTCGTAACCGTGGGAGAGGCGGATCCCGTTCATTTCATTCCCGCTCTCCATCTTCGGGAGGGGCGCATCCCAACCGGGCAGGGCCTCGAAGGCCGCGCGGCCACCGAAGAAGGCGTCGAGGCGCTTTTCGTTGCCATGCGCGGCCCAGTAGGCGGTGCCGTTCCGGTGCCCCACGGCCATGGAGGACAGGCGCTTCCTCGTCTCCTTCTCGATTGTCTTCCTGAAGGCGGGCAGGCGCTTGGCAAGCCACGCCACCGCGCGCGTCGCAGCCGGGGTATCGGCGGAAAGGGCCTTTTCCCAGCTCGAAAGGTCGTCGCGCCAGTAATGGAGGTACTGATCCAGCTCCCCGGAATCCTCATAATACTGCATATGGAAGTTACCGAGGGCGAACCATTGCCTGTCCGCGACCGCCTTCACGTCGGAGATCCCGTTGCAGGCCAGGGCACGGTTCTGGTATTCGTAGGCGGTGATGCGCATGCCCGGGCCACCGCCCATGTTGTAGGCGCGGCGCCAGAAGTCGGAGTCCGGCGCGACATCCAGACAGTTGACGAGCCCATAGCCCGCGTCGCGGCTCGTCACGTTCTCCATGCAGGAGGCGAGGGGCATGTGGAACATGATGGGATCCATGAGGCTCATGTAGTCGGCGTAGTCGACGGGCATGATGTAGGTCATCCTGAGGCTCACCCAGTGGCGGATCGAGGACTCGAGGACGGCCAGCTCGCCGGCTATCTTGGTGGCCGCGTAGAAGTCGTAGATCGAGGGCTTCAAGGGATCGCCTATCCTGCCCCAGTGGATGGGCGGCATGCGGTCCCCCGTCTCCGCGACGGTGCCGGTATAGGCGAAGAGGATGCGTTCCGCGCCGCGCGGCTCGGCCTCGATGGCCTTGACGATGTTCCGCACGCCGTCTGTGTTGACCGCGCGGGCCATGTCGGGGTAGTAGTCGGCCTGCGGCGAGATGAAGGCCATCGCGTCAAGGACGGCGTCCGCGCCATGGACGGCCGCGGCGACATCTTCATAATTGGCGGCGTATCCCCACTGGATGGAGAGGCCATCGCCATCGACCCTGCCGCGACCCTTCGGCCCCGGGCCGGCGCGCGCGAGCTTCCCGTCGGCGATGCCGGCCTCCCGGGCCGCGGACGCGAGCATCTTCCTGTTTTTTTCCGAAGGCCTGAGGAGGAGGACGATGTTGAATTCCCCACGCCTCCGCCACAGCTCCTTGAAAGCCTCGAAGCCCATGGTGCCCGAGCCGCCGAAAAGCGCGACTGTCCGCTTGTTCATTGTTTCGCCCACTTTGCCCATCCTTGTCGTTGAAGGGCTCATTTACGCATGCACTCGGCCACGGACTCTCGGATCGAGGCCACCACATCATCCTCGCCGTAACCGAGAGCCTCCATGGAGGGCTTCGGGTCCAGGTAGGCCTCACGGTACATGATTTCCGCCAACTTCCCGAGGTCGAGGCCGCCTTCCTTGCCCTCGCGCTTGTGCTCGCGCCTTATGCCGAGGGTGCCGAGGCTGAAGACGAACTTGGGAACGTGCACGACGCGGGCGCCCGTGCCCATTCCCTCGACGAAGAGGGGGATGAAGGTGGACCAGGGCATGTTGACGCCGCCTATCGGGTAGGAGGTCCCGCCCTTTCCCTTCTCGAGGGCGCCCGCCGCCGCCTTGGCGACCTGGGCAACGGTGACCATCGCGGTGCCGCCGCTTTTCTGCGGGTAGTAGATGGTCTTGCCCATGCCGGCGAGCATGTCGACGAGGAAGGTCCACAGTGGCTTGCGCCCCGGCATGGTGCCGAAAATGTAGGGAAGCTCAAGGACCACGGTTTCCATGCCGCCGCCCGTCTCGCCGAGGACAGCCTCGCGCTGTTCCTTGCGGCTGCGGATGTAGCAGTGGGTGCCCGCGAGGTCGAGTTCGGGCCATACGCGGTCGAAGTAGGTGAAGTAGGAGGCGTAGACGACGACCTTCTTGACGCCTGCCTTGCGCGCGAGGCGGACGAGGCGCATGCACTGGTCAACGTTGGCCTCGCGGAATTTCGGGTAGGCGGGCTTGGGAAGGATGACGCGATCGTCGAGGCCGGCGGCGTAGATGAAGCCCTCGGCGCCCTCGAGCATCGCGAGGACCTCGGCGTCGGACATCGTGAAGATGTCGCCAAGGCTGCACTTCACTTCGGGGGGGAGGAGACCTGGCGCCGGCATGGGCGGCAGGGCTATTGTTGAAACCTGGTGTCCGCGGGCAAGGAGCTCGCGAACCGTATAGTAGCCGAGGAAGCCGGTGCCTCCGACCATGAAGACCCTCATCGCTCGCTCCATCCCGGGCGGAAGGCCCGGTCGCTCAGTATGAAAGAAACGTAGTCGAGCGACTACAGCCAGTCAATAGCCAAACGATCCTTCGCTTATGTGCGGAACGCAGGTCATTTGGCGCCGAAAATCGCGAGGAAAATATCCCTGTACCTATCCTCAAGACTCGGAAGGTTCAGCGTGGGAATGCCCACGGCCTTGCAGAGGTAGTCTCCAAAGAGCTCCATGCCAAGACCAAGGGAGGCGAGAATGAGGACGATTTCCCTCGGGTCGCTGGCTGAGCCAAGGACGCCGTTTTCCGCATCGCGCGCGGCCAGGCCAGCGAGGACTCCAAGGTAGTCACCCGAACCCTCGGGCATCCCGCCCTGCCTGCCGTCGAGGAGGCGGCGGGCCGTGTAGTGCCAGATCCGTGGGTCCTCGCGGACGGCGACCGAGGCGCGGGAGAGGGCCTCGACAAAGCTCGTAGCCTCGCCGACCGCCTCGCGTATCTTGCCGTCAAGGTATTCCCCGACCCTCGTCGCAAGCTCAGCCTTCGAGCCGAAGTGGCGGTGGACAAGTCCGTGGTTGACGCCGGCCTTTTCCGCGATCTCGCGCACCGAAACCGCTTCTATGCCTTTTTCGGAGAAGAGGTCGGCAGCCGCCTCGACGAGCGCCGCCACCACGTCCTCCCTGCCCGTGGGCCTCGCTTCCTTCGCGTTTTTTCCTGCCATGATCCTAGGCCCTCCGAGCCGCTCGGGCCGCGGCCGGCGCGGGGAGCATTGTGGCCTTCCCGCGGCAAGCGATCATCTGCGCGAGGATGGAAATGGCGATTTCGGAGGGAGTCTCGGCGTCGAGGGCCTCTTCGGCCGCACCCTCGCTTCGTGGCTGATCGAGGATGAGACGGGTCTTCCTGGATGAGCAGATCATGCCGGCGTAGGGCTGCTCGCGGCACAGGTGGTCACGCGCCGATTCGAGGTCGCAGACATGGCCTCGGGCGAGGATCACCGCGGAGGCGGCCGCGTCTAAGGGAAGAGTGGCGATATCGGGGTGGTCATCCATAAGCGTGATCGGGAAGCCAAGGTCTAGCGCCGGGCGGGCAAGGGCGGCAGCCTCGAGCCTCCCACGCCCGAAGGTGCCGAGAAGGGATGCGCCCTTCCCCCGGCCGCCGCCAAAACCAGTTCCGCGTCCATCGCTCTTCCTCCTCGACGGCGTCGCCGTCCCTCATCTCCATTATACGGTGGCCGAGGAGTTCCGCCTCCTGCCTGTCGACCGGTACTGCCACTTGTGGACACAATTTTTCAAGCGGCTTTCATCTTCAGGTAGAATCGGTCGGCATGCGCCGACGGGGGCTAGCTAGCCAATAGACGAGCGGCGACGGATCCGGTGGTGGAAACTCGAGGTACTCTTGAATAAGCGCCCGTGCCTCGTTTCTTGTCGAGATGAGTCGCCGCGGCCCACGCGGCTGCGAGCCACGGCTAAGGCCGCCGAGCGGCGCCGCGCCTCGTGGCGAACAAGGCGGGGAGGATCGCGGCGAGGGCGAAGGCGGCGGAGGCCAGGAAGACGCTCTCGATGCCGAAGGCGCCGGCGACGAAGCCGTAGAGGAGGGGCGCGAGGCTCGCCGCGACACCGGACGCGAAGGAGCCGGCGCCGTAGGCCAGTTCGTAGGCGCCGCTCTCCTTGACCGCGTCGGCGACCATCGCGTTGAGCACGGGCACCGTGCCTTTCGTCATCGCGCCGAGGAGGACGGAGAGGCCGACGATGGCCGGCGTCGAGCCCGAGCGGGCCAGGAGGACGAGGAGCGCGTGAAGCAGACCGAGGCGCTCCTGCGGGAGCTGTACGACCT
>DAINBW010000188.1:5431-5910 GCA_036732745.1 Spirochaetales bacterium
CCAGCGACGGATCGAGGAGCGCGGCCATCAGGAGCTCCGCGGCGGCGAAGACCGCTCTGTTACCCGCCCGGTCCGCGAGGCGCCCGAGCAGGGTCTTGCCCACGAGGTTCCCGAGGAAGAAGGCGCCGGTGAGGGAGCCGACGAGGGCCGCGGGGATGCCGCGCGCGACGAGGAGGAAGGGCAGGAACATGAAGAGCGAGGAGCTGGCCATGCCGTCCAAGGCGATCGCCGCGAGCGAGAACACCAGGGCCCGGTTCGGCTTGAGCCCGGCGCGGGGCTTCCGCTTCTCCCGTGGCCCGCGGCCCGCCGCGCCCTCGCCGCGCGCCGCCCGCCCGGACAGGAGCGTCCAGGCGACGAAGGCGAGGAGAGCGGCGACCGGGCTCGGCATTCGGAGAGCGTAGCGGACTCCCTTGGCCTTGACAAAACGAACGACCGTGCTATTTTTTCCTCATGAACAAGGGAGACCTGACCCGGCATGC
>DAINBW010000189.1:0-5908 GCA_036732745.1 Spirochaetales bacterium
CCCTCGTGTGGCTCGTCTTTTTCTGCAACATAGCGGCGGGCATCGCCATCATCGGCTTCCAGTCGCCCCTCCTCCAGGACCTCCTGCGCAAGGGCGGCTCCGGCCTCGACGCCGCGGGCCTGGCCGCCGCGGGCGCGACCCTCATCGCGGCGAGCTCGCTCTTCAACGGGGCGGGCCGCTTCCTCTGGGGCGCCGTCACCGACCGGCTCGGAGGCGCGCGCGCCTTCCGCCTCATGCTCGGCACTGAAATCCTGGTCTTCGCGGCCCTGATCGCGACGACCCTGGCCTCGGGGAGTCCCTGGCTCTTCGGCGGCCTCGTCTGCTACGTGCTCCTCTGCTACGGCGGCGGCTTCGGCGCGATGCCCGCCTTCATCGGCGAGGCCTTCGGCGCGGAGCTCCTGCCCGCCGTCTACGGCGCCGTCCTCACCGCCTGGTCCTGTGCGGGCATCGCCGGTCCGCAGATCGTCGCCCGGATCAAGGACGTCGCCCACGAGGGCGCCGCGCCCCTGTCCTTCGCCGTAGGCCTCGGCTTCGCGTTGGTCGGCTTTGTCCTCTCCTGGTTACTCGAGGCGCCGCGGCGGGAGTCCTGACACCCGCGCGGGCGCACGTGGCGCACGTGGCACACGTGGCGGGCGTGGCGGGCGTGGCGGGCGCGGCGGGCGGAAACTTCAGCGCGCCGCGACCAGGGCGACCCCGACGAGGGCCAGGGCCAGGCCGGCGGCCCGGGCAGGGCCGATGCGCTGCTTGAAGAAGATCCGCGCCAGGAGGACGGTCGGCGCGGGATAGAGCGAGCTGATCACCGAGACGATCATGAGGAGGCCGCTCCGGCTCGCGACGAGGAAGGCGATGTTCGCGGAGGCGTCGAAGGCGCCGCCGGCGAGGGCGGGCCAGTTCGCGCGCAGGCGGCCCTGCTTCCGTGCCGGCAAGACTTCGCGCCCGGCCGGAGCGCCCGCCAGCAGGGGCAGGCCCAGCGCGGCGGCGGCGCCGATCGCGGCCAGGGCGGCGCTTCTCGCCGCGACCAGGGGCCAGAGACCCGAATCGGGCG
The DNA here is from genome assembly GCA_036732745.1 of Spirochaetales bacterium. Taxonomy (GTDB): domain Bacteria; phylum Spirochaetota; class Spirochaetia; order Treponematales; family Rectinemataceae; genus JAEUJG01. The sequence goes on from DAINBW010000189.1 coordinate 1,046, forward strand.
ACGTCCGCGAGATGGCGACGTAGAACACGCCAAGGAAGAGCCCGGCCAGGGCGCCGACGGCGAGGGAGGCCTTGGCCCGGCCGCCCGCCGCGGCGCCGCCGCCCTCCCAGGACAACAGGACTATCGCCGGAAGGCAGAGGGCGCCGCCGACGAGGGCGGTCGCGGGAGGGCGCTCGCCGAGGATCGCGCCGAAGACCACCGGCAAGAGGGCCGCGACCAAGGCGGAGACGGGCGCGACGACGGCCGCGAGTCCCTCCGCCAGGCCGCGGTAGAGGGCCGAGAGGCCCACCGCGCCGCAGAGCCCCGCGAGGGCGCCCCAGGCCAGGTCGGCGGCCGAAGGCGGGGCGGAGCCCGCCAGCGGCGCCGCCGCGAGGAGGAGGACGAGGCCCGCGGCCTGGGTGACGAGCATCGTCCGCTTGAGGCCGCCGCGCCGCGCCGCGAGTCCGCTCAGGAAGTCTCCCGTGCCGAAGAGAAGGGCCGAGAGCAGGGCTATCGCGGCGGGCATGACGGTTTCCTTTCCCGGGCCCCGCGGCTAGCCGACGATCTCGCCGATGACGCGGAGCCAGTTTCCGCCCATGATAGCGGCGGTTTCCTCGCGGGAATATCCCCTCTCGAGGAGGGCCGCCGTGAGGGCGGGGAGGCGCGTGCAGTCGGCGAAGGCAACGCCGTAGCGTTCGGTCCAGCCGTCGAAATCCGAGCCGAGTCCGACATGGTCGGCGCCGACCGTCTTGACCATGCGGTCGAGATGCTCGAGGAAGCGTTCCATGCTCACCTTGGCCGGATCCGGATCGAGGAAGACGCCCGCGAAGGTGAGGGCCACAAGGCCCCCGGTCGCGGCGATGCGCTCCGCCTGGCGGTCGGTGAGATTGCGCGGGTGGGGGCAGAGCTCGCGGGAGTTCGAGTGCGAAGCGACCACCGGACGTTGCGCGATTCCAAGGAGGTCGTCGAGGGCCTCGTCCGAGAGGTGGGAGGCGTCCACGATCATGCCGAGGGCCTCCATCCGCGCCACGACGCTCCGGCCGAAGGCGCTGAGGCCGTCGGAACCCTCGACGGTCACGCCCCGTCCGATCGCGTTGCGCCGGCTCCAGGTCAGGGTCATGAGGCGCACGCCGCGGTCGTAAAAGGCCTCGAGCGCCTCGATGCCGCCCTCGGGGCCGCCGATGGCCTCGCCGCCCTCGATCGCGAGGAGGGAGGCCACCTTGCCCGCCTTCTTGGCGGCCAGGATGTCGGCGGCGGAGAGCGCGGGCACGAAGGAGTCGCTCCGCGCCCGCGCCGCCTCCACGGCCTCGAGGAGGCGCCAGGTCCAGGACCAAGCCTCGGCCACGCGCTTCGTGTCGGTGAAGAGGGCCATGGTCTGGCAGGTGACGCCCGCCTCGAGGAGTCGCGGCAGGTCCACATGCCCGCGCGCGCTCCGCTCGAGGAAGTCGCGGGGCTCGCCGTCGTCGCCGGCGGCGGACCACTGCCCGCCGACGAGGTCGAGGGCGGTGTCGCAGTGGCCGTCGATGACGACGAGGCTCTGGTGGAAGGCCGCGGCCGCGGAGGCCGCGGCGGCGCCCTCGCGCGCGCTCACGGGAGCTCCCTCGCCACGAGGTCCTCGTAGGTCTCGCGCCGGACGGAGAGGCGGTCGGTACCCTCGCGCACCATCACCACGGCGGGCCGCGGCAGGCGGTTGTAGTTGCTCGCCATCGAATGGCAGTACGCGCCCGTGGTGAAGACCGCGAGGATGTCGCCGCGGGCGGGGGCGGGGAGGGCTATGTCGCGGATGAGGATGTCGCCGGTCTCGCAGCACTTGCCGGCCACCGTCACGACCTTGGTCGGGGCCGCGTCGGGGCGGTCGGCCACGACGGCCTCGTACTTCGCGCCGTAGAGGGCCGGGCGCGGGTTGTCCGGCATGCCGCCGTCGACCGCGACGTAGGTCTTGATGCCGGGGATCTCCTTCACCGAGCTCACCGTGTAGAGCGTGATCCCCGCCTCGCCGACGAGCCAGCGCCCCGGTTCGATGACGACCCGCGGCATGGCCAGGCCGCGCTCGCGGCAACCGGCCGTGACGGCGGCCATCATCGGGTCGGTGAAGTAGGCGAGGCCCTTGGGGCTGTCCGCGGCGGTGTACCGGACGCCGAAGCCGCCGCCGAGGTTCAAGTCCGTCGCGGCGAAGCCGTAGGCGTCCTTGACCTCCTTCATCAGGTCCAGGACGACGCGCACCGCCTTGAGGTGCGAGTCGTTCTCGTGGAGCTGGGAACCGACGTGGAAATGGAAGCCCTTGAGCTCTACGCCCTTCATGGAAAGCGCGCGTCCGACGTAGGCGTCGCGCACGGTGGGATCGAGGGGGATGCCGAACTTCGAGTCGAGCTTGCCGGTGGAGACGTACTCGTGCGTGTGGCTGTCGACGCCGGGCGTTATGCGGAACAAGATCGGGACGCGCTTGCCCGCGCCGGCGGCGATCCCGTCCAGGGTCTCGAGCTCGTCGAGGTTGTCCACGACGATCCGGCCGACGCCGAGCTCCACCGCCATCTCGAGCTCGGCCCGGGTCTTGCCGTTGCCGTGGAGGAACACGCGCTCCATCGGGAAGCCGGCCTTGGCCGCGGCGTAGAGTTCGCCGCCCGAGACGACGTCGAGGCCGAGGCCCTCCTCCGCGACGAGGCGGCACATCCCGAGGGTCTGGAAGGCCTTGCTCGCGTAGACCGCGAAGGTCCCGGGATGCTTGTCGAGGAAGTCGGCCTTGAGCTCGCGGACGCGCGCCCGTATGGCCGTCTCCGAGACGACGTAGAGGGGCGTCCCGTACTTTTTCGCGAGCCCCACGACGTCGCAACCGTCGAAATGGAAATGCCGCCCCGCGGCCGTCTTCGCATCGATCATGGCGTAGCTCCCTTCGACTCCCCGCCGGGGACGTCAGGCAGGCCGCCGGCGCGAGGGCCGGCCCGGCCGCTTTATCAATTCGCGGTTCCGATATAGAATCCGCGCATGAAACCGATCATCGGCATCACCGCATTCCAGGACCCCAAGCCGCGGGCGCGCTACATCGCGCTCAGCGAGCATTATCCGCGCTCCGTCGCCGCCGCGGGAGGACTTCCCCTCGTGCTGCCGACCGAACTCGGACCGGACGAGCCGGAGGCCTACCTGGACCTCCTCGACGGCCTCCTCCTCTCCGGGGGCGGCGACGTCTCCCCGCTGCTCTACGGCGAGGATCCCTCCTCCAAGATCGACGCCGTCTCCGGCGCCCGCGACTCCGCGGAGATCGCGCTGTTCAGGGCCGCGAGGGCCCGCGGCATGCCCGTCTTCGGCATCTGCCGCGGCCTCCAGCTGGTCAACGTCGCGATGGGCGGCAGCCTCGTGCAGGACATTCCCTCCGAGGTACCCGGCGCCTCCGGCCATTCCCCCGGCTCCATCCCGATGGACGAGCCTTACCATCGCATAACGCTCCTTGGCCGCGGCTCGCGGCTCGAGGCGGCGCTCGGCCTGCCGGAAGATGAGCGGACGATCGCCGTCAACTCCTTCCACCACCAGGCCGTCAAGGTCCTGGCCCCGGGGCTCGAGGTCGTCGCCCGCTCGGCGGACGGCGTCGTCGAGGCCTTCGAGGGCCCCCGCGACGGGCCCTTCCTCCTCTGCGTGCAGTTCCACCCGGAAGGCATGACCCTCCGGAGCGCGCCGCTGCTCGGCGTCTTCGCCGCCTTCACCGCGGCGGCCGCCGCGTATCGCCTCGCGCGTTAGTCCACCCCTCCGGAGAGCGCGCTCTCCGTGAAGCGGAGGCCGGGCTCGTCCGCGTCGAGCTCGGCCGTCACGCCGAAGGGGAGGGTGGCCGTCGGGTTGCAGTGCCCGGCCTTGAGCCCGAAGACCGTCGGCTTGCCGGCCGGCGCGATCACGTCGCGGAAGACCTGCTCGAGTTCGAGGGAGGCCTTGCCCTCCTCGGGCCCGCAGTCGTTCCAGTCGCCGAGGACGACGCCGGCGCAGTCCTCGAACACGCCCGCGAGCCGGAGCTGCGTCAGCATGCGGTCGACGCGGTAGGGCCGTTCCCCGATGTCCTCGAGGAAGAGGATCTTCCCGCGCGCGTCGATGGCGTAGGGCGTGCCGATGGTGCCGGCCACCAGGGAGAGGTTGCCGCCGAGGAGCTCGCCCCGGGCCTTGCCGGGGACGAGGGTCTTCATGCCCGCGGTTCCCGGCGGGTTCTCCACGCGGCCGAGGGGCTCCGCGCGGGTCAGCGCGTCGAGCCAGCTCCGGGTCGAGTACTCCTCGCCCTCGAGGAGGACGTCCGAGACGCCCATGGGCCCGTGGAAGGTCGCGAGGGAGCAGCGGCGGTGGAGGGCGAGGTGGATCGCCGTGATGTCGCTGTAGCCCACGAAGACCTTGGGTCGGCGGGCGACGAGGCCGTAGTCGATCGCGTCGAGGATCCGCGGCGTTCCGTAGCCGCCCTTCAGGCAAACAATGCCGGCTATCGCGTCGTCGGCGAAAAACGCGTTGAGGTCCGCCGCGCGCCGCTCGTCGGAGCCGGCCAGGTAGCCGTAGCCGTGGCGGCAGCCCTCGGCGATCTCCACCTCGAAGCCGAGGCGGTGGAGCGCCTCGGCGGCGCGGTCCGCCTGGGCGGGATCCTTGAGGCCGCCCGAGGGCGCGGCGAGGCCGAGTCGGTCGCCGGGCCGCAGGGCCCGCGGTTTGGTCGTCATGCCGCCCTCCTAGAGCACGAAAAAGAGGAACTTGAGCGCGTCCAGCCACTCCGCGCAGGAGTAGGAGACGGCGAGGGTGGAGCTCCGGACGGCGCCTGGATAAAAGGAGCCGCGGTAGGCGCGGAAGTGCTGGCGGAACTCGATCGTGACGTCGAAGCGCGGGGGGAGGGCGAGGGGCGGGAAGGGGCCGGCGCGCAGGGCCGCGGCC
>DAINBW010000190.1:0-5895 GCA_036732745.1 Spirochaetales bacterium
GTTCGCCTGGGGCAGGATGACGACCGGGAACTCGAGTCCTTTCGACTTGTGGATCGTCATGAGCCGGACGCCGCGGGCGCCCTCGCGGGGGAGTTCCGCGTCGTCGAGCTTGTCCGGCGAGCCGACGAGGGGCTCGAGTCCGGCGACGAAGGCGGCCAGGCAGCGGTTGCCCGCGTCGGCCTTGACGGCGAGCGAATGGAAGAGCTCGAAGTGCTCCTCGAAGGCCTGGGCCGCGGGATTCGCGAGGAGGGCCGCGCGATAACCGGCCTCGTACCAGAGGTAGGAGACGGCGGCCGCGAGGGGCGCGCGGTCGGCGAGCGCGGCGAGGCCTTCGAGGGTGGCGGCGGCGCGGGCGAGGCCGGCGCGCGAGGCCCCGTCGGGCATGAGCTCCGCGGCTCCGGGCGAGCGCGGCGACAGGTCCGCGAGGAGGAGACGCGCCACGGCCTCGTCGCCGAGGGAGGCGAAGGGCGAAAGGAGGAAGGCGGCGAGGGCGTTGCGGTCCTCGGGATGGGCGGCGAGTCGCAGCGCGTAATACAGGTCGCTCGCGACGGCCTCCGAGAAAAGGCCGCAGGCGCTCTCCGAGGCGTAGGGCACGCCGAGGAGGCGGAGGTATTTTTCGAAATGGACCTGCTTCCCCGTCGCGCGGAAGAGGACGGCGAAATCCTCGTAGCGGGCGGGCCGCGCCTTCCCCGTCTTGCGGTCCGCCACGGCGAGGCCGCCCGATTCGACCGAGTCCCGGATGAACTCGGCGACGCGCCAAGCCTCGCATTCGGCCTTGGCCCGGAGGCCCTCCGCGCCGTCGGGCCGATAGGGCAGCTCCAGGTAGCTGAAGGTCGGTTCCACGCCCGGCGTCGCCCCGCGGCCGAGGATGGGCTCGAAGACCGCCTCGTAGGGCCGGGCCTCCCCGCCGTCCTCCGGGGCCATCACGGCGGGGAAAATCGCGTTGAGCGCGTCGATGAGCCCGGGCTCGCTCCGGAAGTTGCGCGCGAGCACGATGCGGTCCTCCGCGGCGGCGGCGCCGCCGGTCGCCGCGGGAACGGCGGAGCGCGCGAGCTCGCGGGGCAGCGAGCGGAAGACGGCGACGTCGGCGCCGCGGAAGAGGTAGATGGACTGCTTCTCGTCGCCGACGAAGAAGAGCTTGTCGGGTTCGAGCTCCTCGGGCCCGGGCTCGCCGGGCTCGCGCCGCGACTCGCGTTCGGCGAGGAGGAAGAGCACGCGCTTCTGGAGTTCGTCGTCGTCCTGGAACTCGTCGATCATCACGTGGCGGAAGAGGCCCTTGTAGTAGGCGCGCAGGGAGGGATCGCGCGAAAGGAGGTCGAGCGCCATCGTCGCCGCGTCGCGGAAGGACAGGATCTTCTCCGCCCGGCGCGCCGCCTCCCAGCGCCGGCGGAAGTCGTCGAGGAGGAGGTAGAGCCCGCGCCGGCCGGGATGGGCCTCCAGGGCCGCGGCATGGTCGCGATAGGCGGCGGCGAGCTTCTTGAAACCCTCGGCGGCGCCGCTCAGGTACTGGCCCGCCTCGCTCGCGGAATTGGAGCCGGGCTTCCGCAGGCTGTCGAAGCCCTCGAGCCAGGCGAGGAAGGGATCGTCCTCCGGGGAAGCTTCGGGGGCTTCGGGGGCTTCGGGGGCGCCGGTCCGCGGCGCCTCGGGGTCCGCGGCGAAGGCGTCGAGCCAGGCCTGGACGCCGGCCGCCACCTTGCCCCCCGCGTATTCGAGGGCCGCGGCGCGCTCGTCGAGGAGGGCCGCGCGGAGCCGGCCGAGTTCTTCGCGGAGGATGCCCGCCTGTGCGGCGTGCATCGCGCCGAAGTCGGGAGGCGAGGACAGGGGCATCCGCTCCACGGCGATTTCCGCGAGGAGGTCCCGGACCTCGATGAAGCCGTCCGCCGCGACGAGTTCGCGCATCGCCTCGTCGCCGCGCCTTTCGAGGAGGAACTCCAGGGCCAGGCGGCGGGCGAGCTCTCCCGCCCGTCCGTCGTCCACCGCGAAATCGGGGGCCAGGCCGAACCGCGCGCAACCCGAGCGCGCCACCGTCCCCGCGAAGGAGTCGAAGGTGGAGATTCGCGCCTCGGAGAAGGAAGCCAGGCAGGCGGCGAGGTGTCCGGCCAGGTCGTCGTCGCGGTCGTCGGACGCCGCCGCCCGACCGGCGGCGAGCGCGGCCGCCTCGGCGAGGGCGCCGTAGATCCTGGCGTACATCTCGGCCGCGGCCTTGCGCGTGAAGGTGAGGACGAGGATGTTCCGCGGCCGCGCCCGCGAGCCGTCCCGGAGGCGGCCCTCCTCCAGGAGCCGCACGTAGCGCGCGGCGAGCACGGTGGTCTTGCCCGAGCCGGCGCCCGCGACCACGACGGCGTTCGCCGTCGCCAGGGCGGCGTCCCGCTGGTCGCCCTCGAGGTCCTCCACCCGCTTGTATCTCCGGCCCGGTGTTTCGCCCATCGTTTCCTTCCTCACTCGAAGCGCGCGGCGTAGCGTTCGCGGCAGAGGCCGCGATGGCCGCACTCGGCGCAGGAAAGTTCCTGCCCCGCCTTGGGCGCGAAGGGATAGTCCCCCGCCTCCACGCCCCGCGCGGCGCCGAGGAGGGCCGCGTCGAAGGCGGCCAGGAAGGCCCCGCCCGACTCGCTCTCCACGAAGGGCTTGGCCGCCGCCGGGCCGTAGGCGCAGACGGCGGCGCCAGGGGCGAGCCGGTCGCCCGACCCCTCGACGCTGAGGTACCAGGCCGAGTCGACGGCCGCGCCCTCCGCGGCGCCGACGAGCCGGATGTAGGCGGGTATCTGTGCCCTGGCGACGCCGCCGTCCTCTCCGGGAGCGACTTCCCCGCGGTCGGGGAGTTTCCCCTTCTTGTAGTCGACGATGACGGCGGCTCCCTCGCGGAGCGACAGCCGATCGACGCGGCCGCGGAGGATCACGGCGCGCCCGGGGCCGCCCTCGAGTCCGCCCGGGTAGGCCAGCTCGAAGTCCTCCTCGATGGGGCCGACCTCGAGGCCGGGGAAGCGGCCGGCCTCCTCCTCGACGAGGGCGCCGAGGTAGCGGAGCATCCGGCCGCGGTAGGCCTCGAGCACCACGCCGGCGAAGGGTCCCGTCTCGCGGGAGAAGAGCGCGAAGGCTCCGTCGAGGGCCGCGGGCAGCCAGGACGCGTAGTCCCCGCGGCGCTCGGCGCGGAAGCGCCCGTCCTCCTCGCGGATCCTCGCGAAGAGGCGCGACAGGGCGGCGTGGTAGACCTCCCCGAGGAAGCGGGCGTCCGCGAAATCGAGGCCCGCCGCCTCCGGCTCGGCGCGGAGGATCTTCCCGTAGAGGAAGGCGTAGGGACAGCGGCGGTAGGCGTCGATGGAGCTCGCGCTCATGAGGATGCCGCCGTCCTCCTCGCGGAGGATCCTGCAGAGGGCCGCCTCGGCGGTGCCGCCGGACAGCTCGGCGCCTTCCCGCCGGCGTCGCCGGGCGGATCCCGCCGCCGCGAGTCCCTTGGCCTGCACCCCGTTGAGCCGCGCCGGGGCGGGGCCCTCTCCGGCGAGCCAGCGGCGCTCGGCCTCGTAGGCGTCCGGCGGCGGGGGCGGGAGCCCGGCCGGCGCGGCGCGCGAAAGGAGGATGCCGTGCGGGGGCCGCTCGCCCGCGAGGCCTTCCCGCGGACAGGAGAAGAAGACCTCGTCGCCCGAGGCGGCGTAGGCCGCGACGAAGTCGGGCGTCGCGTCCACCTCCTCGCCGCCGAGCGCGAGGCGTTCGTCCTCGCGGAGGAAGTCGAAGCGCCGGTAGGCGACGGCGAGCGCTTCCTGCGAGGCGCCGAGGACCAGGTGGAGCCGCGGCGAGAGACCCGCGCCGACGCGCCAGTCGAAGACCCGGACGCCGCCGCCCTGGGCCGCGCCCGCGGGCACGTAGGGGACGCTTTCGAGGTGGCGGAGGAAGACGCCGAAGGGCGCCGCGACCTCGATCCCCGCTTCCTGTTCGGCGCGGACCAGCCCTCCCAGCTCCTCCACGGCGCGCGCCAGGCTGAGCGAGGCGAGGGGGTTCCAGCCTTCGTCGGCCAAGAGGCGGCCGCGGAACGCGAAGTAGGCGGACTTGAGTTCGGCGAAGCTTTTCGCGCCCGCGACCGCGGAGACGCGCCGCTTGATCTCGCGGTAGCGCTCGAGGAGGGCGGGGCTTCCCTCGCTTCCCCCGAGGCTCGCCTCCCAGGCGTCGACGAGGGCGCCGCCGGACGCGGCGGGCCAAGGCGCGAGCGCGCAACGCGTCGCTCCGGCCCGGACGAGGGCGCGGCCCAGGCCCTCGTCCTTCCAGGGCCAGGCGGGCGAGAGGATGAGGTCGCGCACCGCGTCGAAGGCGAAGCCGGTCCTCGCCGCCTCGCCGATGGCGGCGAAGAGGCGCCCCCCGGGATAGGCGGCCAGGGGCTTGCCCGAGCGGAAGTCGAGGGGGACGGAGAGGAGGGTGGCTTCGCGCTCGAGATAGGGCCGGTAGGCGGCGAGGTCCGCGGCCGTGACGACGATGTCGGCGGGATCCCCGCCCGCGTCGAGCCGGCGGCCGATTTCGCGGAGCGCCGCCCGGATCTCGCCGAGGGCGGTCGCGGGTTCGAGGAGGCGGGGGCTCGGGGCCCCCTCCGGCGCGGGATCCATGACGGCGACGAAACCGGAGGCCGCGAGGGCCTCGGCGTAGTCGGCGTAATCCTCGATCAGCCCGGGAAAGAGGAGGAGGAAGCGGCGGCCCGGATCGCGGAGCCGGCGGGGCAGGTAGGACGGCTCGAAGAAGCCTCGTTCGGCCAGGAAAGCCTCGTAGGCGCGGTGGATTTCCAGCCAGTCGGCGAGGAGTCCCTTCGGCGGGCCGCCGGCGGTTCCGGCCCGGCGGACGGCCGCGGCGGCGAGGCCGCGGAGCCGCGGGAGGCGGGCGGCGACATGGCCGACGAAGGGCGCGTAGCCGGCGGCGTGCTCGCGCGGGATGAGGACCGAAAGCGTGGGCTCCTTCGCGTTTTCGGCGAGATGGCCGGCGGCGAACACGGTGCGCAGGAAGGGCGTGGCCGGCTTGGCCCCGTCGGATTCGGCGGAGACGAGCTCCTTGAAGCGGTCCCAGCCGAGAAAGCGGCCGGCCTCGACCGCGGGGCGGCCGCTCGCCGCGAGGCAACGCTCGAGCCAGGCTTCGGCGACGATCTCGCTCGGGAAGACGAAAGACAGGCCCCTGTCGGCGAGGCCCGCGAGGACGGCCTCCTCGAGTTCCGGAAACGCGGCCATCAGTCCCGCTTCCAGGCGGCTTCGACGGCGCCGACGTAGAGCCGGTGCCAGTCGAGGGATTCGTAATGGCCGGCGATCGCCGGATCGACGAAGCGGTCGGGATCCAGGTCCTGCGCGTGGAGCTTGCGACAGGCGAAGACGATGCGCGATTCCTCGAAGGATTGCACCCGGGCCGCGGGGGCGCCGGCCGGCGTCGGAAGCTCGAAGGAGCGCGGCGTCAGGCCGGCTTCCTTGGCCTTGTCCGCGTCGCGGCCGGAAATCCGGCCGCAGACGCCGAGGGCTGCCCGCATCCCGGGATCGAAGAAGGACAGGCTGAAGAAGGCCTCCCGCTCCATGAAGCCGAAGGTGTGCCGGGTCGGCCGGATGAACACGAAGGCGACGTCGCGGTTCCACAGGTGGCCGAGGCCGCCCCAGGAGGCGGTCATCGTGTTCCAGTCGCCTGGAACGCCGGCCGTGACGAGCATCCAGTCCTCGGCGATGATCGAGAAGGGGTTGAGCGCGAGCGAGCGGGGATCCAGGGCCGAAAAAGCCATGCTACCTGTTCCCCCGCCCCGCGTCCGCGTCCCCGCCCGCCATCGCCGCCGCGGCCTCGAGGGCGGACGCGAGCCGGTCGAGACGATAGCCGGAATCGATTTCCGCCGCCAGGAAGGCCGCCGCCGTCTCCTCCGCCGCGCGGAGGCGCCGGGCCGCGGCTTCC
>DAINBW010000191.1:0-5095 GCA_036732745.1 Spirochaetales bacterium
CCGCCGAGTCGTGGCCCGAGGCCGCCGGCGAGTCGTGGCCCGAGGCCGCCGGCGAGTCGTGGCCCGAGGCCGCCGGCGAGACGGCGACGCGCAGCTCGTAGAGGGGCTGGGCGCCGCAGCCGGCGGGCCACCAGAGCTCCGGCGACTCGACGACGAGGTCGAGCTTGTGGCGGGATGAGCCGGCAGGCGCCTCGACGAGGAGGGTTTCCCGCGCCAGGGGGGCGACCGAAGTGGACGCCTGCGCGGCGGGCGTGCTGGATGCGGCGGGCGCGGCGGCCGGGGCGCGGGGGCCCGCGATCGAGGCTTCGAGGCGGACGGGGCCGGCGGCGAGCGCATGGAGTTCGACTTCGACCTCGACGAGCCAGGTGGCGCCGGCGCGGCGCATGCGGGTCGTGGCGTATTCGACGCGCGGCCCGTCGAGCGCGACGAGGCTGACGCTGTCGTAGAGGCCGCCCGTCATCAGGCAGGGGCCCCAGTCCCAGCCCGCCATGCACTGGGCCTTCCGGAGGAGATTGCGGTGCGGGGAGGTCACGGGGTAGATCGAGGCGGGAATCGGATAGGGCAGGGCCGCGGCGAGGGCGGCGGCGGCCTTTTCGGGGGAGCGGATGATGACGGAGAGGGTGTTGGAGCCGGGTTTCAGCAGCTCCTTGCAGTCCGCGCGGAAGCGGCGGAACATGTCGCGGCTTTCGCCGAGGATATCGCCGTTCAACCGGATCTCGGCGAGGGTGTCCAGGACTTCGATGTCGAGGATGACGCGCTCGCGGGCCAAGAAGGCCTCGCCGACCGCGAACTCCCGGCGCAGTTCCCAGTCCTCCGCGCCGATCCATTGGAGGCCGAGCTCGTTTTCCGCGTAGTAGGGATCGGGAATCTCCCCGGCCTCGAGGAGGGCGCTCAGGATGTCGCCCGGCACGGCCATGGGCCTTTCGCTGGCGTCCGCGAGGCGACGCAGGCTCCAGCGACCTTCGAGTCCCATTTTCTCCATGATCGAACCTCCCCGGGAAAGAAAAGAAACCGTGTTGACGGTTTCGACGTACCGTGGTATATCATGATTGGTTGGTAAAATCAACCAACCAGCGCAACTCTTTGCGAGGAGCCGAGCCGATCGTGACCACCGCCAAAGAACCGGGCCAGAATACCACCGCTCGCATCTTCCGCACCATCTGGAGCAGCCCCCGCATCAGCCGGATCGAAATCGCGGAGCGCCTCGGCCTCGACAAGTCCACCGTCACGAACCAGGTCGCCACCCTCATCGAGCTCGGGCTCGTCGAGGAGATGGAGGCCGGCTCGGCCTCCGCGCGGGGCGGGCGCCGGCCCATCCAGCTCGGGATCAACAAGTCCTTCGGCCGGGTCCTTGGCGTGGAGATCCAGACCGAATCCTACGTCGCCGTCCTCGTCGACCTGGCCGGCGAGATCCTCGCCGAACGGCGCGGCCGCATCCATCTCACCGCGGAGAGCTTTCCGGAAACCGTGACGCGGATCGTGTCCGAGGTCGCGGGCGAGCTCGGTCCGGGGCCGCGGCCCCTCCTCGGCGTCGGCGTGGGCACGGGCGGCCTCGTGGACTTCGAGAAAAGCCTCATCCGCTATTCCGTACCCCTCGACATCACCGCGACCCTGGACTTCGGCAAGGAAGTGGCCGCGCGGCTGCCCGTGCCCTGCTACGTGGAAAACGACGCGAACTGTTGCGCCTGGGGCGAGCTCGCCTTCAACAAGAGCGCGGAGCTCCGCGATTTCCTCTTCGCCCTCGTCGAGTACCGGAAGGAGCTCACCTCCGTCGGCAGCGTGGGCGGACTCGGCGTCGGCTTCGGCGTCGTCCTCGGGGGCAAGGTCTATTCGGGGGCCCACGGGAACGCCGGCGAATTCCGCAGCGCCTTCTGCGACGGGCGCGGCGACCTCCAGTTCGCCCTCGGCAAGGACGAGCTCAGCCGCTTCGCCTCCGATCCCGAGGTGCTGCGCCGCGCCTCCGACGAGCTCGCCCGCAACATGGCGATGCTCGTCAACACGATGGACTTCGACCGCGTCTACATCGGCGGCGACATCGAGGCCATGGACATCGATTTCCCCGCCATCCTCCGCCGCCGGCTCGAGGAGAACTGGATGTACCCCTTCCCCAAGGGCGTGGAGATCGCCTACTCGAGCCTCGGCGAAAAGGCCGTCGCCTACGGAGCCGCGGGGATGATCCTCGACCGGCTCGTCACCGAAAGTCTCCTGCCCGGCCTCGGCGGACAGGGTGGCGCCTTCCCGCGGGGAAGCGCGCCGTGAACACGGGAACCGGGCCCGCCGCGCCCTGTCGCGCGGCAAGGGCCAGAACGCATATGTTCCGAACAACCTTAGGAGGAATCAAGGTATGAAGCAGAAGCGCATCCTGTTCGCTCTCCTCGCCGCGGTGGTCGTGGCGGGACTCCTTCTCGGCGGCTGCGCCCAGAAGTCCGGCAAGGTGACCCTCAAGGTCCTCAACTACGCCGACGCCACCACCCCCGGCTACGCGGTGGAGAAGAAGATCTGGGACGATTTCCGCGCCGCCAACCCGGACATCAACCTCGAGTACGAGGAGCTCTTCAACGAGCCCTTCCACCAGAAGACCGAGGCCTACGCCGCGGCCGGCAAGCTCCCCGACGTCCTCTACATGTGGCCCTCCGGCCGCTCGAGCACGCTCTACAACAAGAAGCTCGTGAAGGACCTCACCCCCTTCCTCGCCGCCGACAAGGCCAAGTACCTCGAGGCCACGATGGTGCCCCAGATGAACGGCATCATGGGCGAGCTCCCCCTCACGATCACCAACACGCACATGCTCTACGTGAACACCAAGCTCCTCGCCGAGCTCGGCCTCAAGGAGCCCGCGACCTACGAGGACCTCAAGGCGATGGTGCCCGTCGCCAAGAAGGCCGGCAAGGACGTGATCCTCATGGCCGCCAAGGACGACTGGGTCCTCCAGTCCTGCCTCTTCTCCATGATCTCCGGCCGCATGGCGGGCGACAAGTTCATCGACGACGCGCTCGCCGGCAAGGCCAAGTTCACCGACAAGCCCTTCGTCGACGCCCTCGCCTTCGTCGGCACGATGATCAAGGACGGCGTCATGTCGAAGAACGTCCTCCAGGTCGCCTACGGCGAGGGCCCGGCCCTCTTCGCGGCCGGGAAGTCCCTCTTCTACATCGACGGCGAGTGGAGGGCCGGCGCCTTCATCACCGACCCGAACACCGGCAAGGCCCTCATCGCCCCCGCCGACCAGAAGAACATCAAGCTCACCGTCCTCCCCGCCATCCCCGGCGAGACCCTCCCCGGCTCCTCCTCCGCCGTCGTCGGCACGGGCTTCGGCATGAGCGCCGCGGTCAAGTCCGGCTCCGCCGTCGAGAAGGCCGCCTGGAAGCTCATCTCCTACATGGCCAGCCCCGAGGTCGCCAAGCAGCGCCTGGAGACCGGCGCCTTCGCCCGCGCCTCCATCAAGGGCGTGACGAGCGACAAGCTCGAGCCCATCCAGCAGATGAACGCCGCCTTCGCCCCCGCCGCCGCCAGCTACGTCCTGGACGGCGTCCTCGACGCGAAGGTCTACGGACCGATCAACGTCGGCCTCCAGGAGATCATCCTCGGCTCCAAGACCGCCGAGCAGGTCGCCGCCGACACGCAGAAGGCCTTTGAGGAGTGGAAGGCCGCCAAGTAAGGCGCGTCCCTCTCCGGCGCGCCGCCGTCCCCGAAGGCGGCGGTGCGCGGGCCGGCGCGCGCGGCGGCCGGGCGGCTCCGACGGGGCCGATCCGGCCGCTCCGCGCGCTTCCTTTCGCCGCGCCGGCCCTTTCCGGCGTCCTCCAGCGCTTGATCCCTCCCAGAGGAGAACGACCTTGAAAAGCATTACCCGATCGGGCGAGACGACGAGGGCCTATTTGATCCTCGTGCTTCCGGCCGTTTTGCTCTACTTCGCCGTCATGGCCTTTCCGACCCTCTTTTCCATCACCTTGAGCCTCACGAACTATTCCGGCGGCAAGGTGTTCGGCGAAGGTTCGGACTGGAAATTCGTGGGCTTCAAGCACTATGCCCGGATGTTCCGCGACCAGTATTTCTGGATCGCCCTCAAGAACAACTTCTGGATCATGCTGATGTCGGTGTTCATCCAGATCCCGCTGGGCTTCGTCTTCGCCTACACGATCTTCCGCAAGCTCATCCGCGGCGGCGAGTTCTTCCAGACGATGATCTACATGCCCTCCGTCATCTCGAGCATCGTCGTCGCCGTCCTCTGGCAGACCATCTTCTCCCCCTACGGACCCGTCACCGACTTCATGCGCCTCTTCGACCCGACCTGGGAAAACGCCATCGCCAACGACCCCAACCGCGCCATCCTGCCCGTGCTCTTCGTCATGGTCTGGTTCTACACCGGCATGTACCTCATCATCTTCCTCGCCAACCTCCAGAAGATCGACACGCAGGTCATCGAGGCCGCGCGCATCGACGGCGCGAGCGAAGGCCAGATGCTCCGGGCCATCATCCTGCCCGCCCTTTCGGGCGTCATCGTCACCTCGGCGATCCTCGCGATCGCGGGCTCCCTCAAGAGCTTCGACCTGATCTTCGCCATGACTTCCGGCAATCCCGCGAGGCGCACTTCCGTGCTCTCGCTCTACATGTACGACAACGCCTTCCGGGGCTCCCCCGACTATCCCCTCGCGAACGCGATATCGACCTTCATGGTGGCCCTGAGCTTCGCGCTCATCGTGGCCACGAAGAAGCTCGAGAAGCGCTTCGGCGGCAAGGAGTGAGCGCCGTGAACCAAGCGCCGACCTTGAGGCGCGGCCTGGACGCCGCGTCGGCCTTCTTCGCCAAGGCCATCCTCGTCTTCCTCCTCATCCTCTTCACCGTGATGACCGTGTATCCCGTGATCTGGCTCCTCGTCAGCTCGCTCAAGACGACGCAGGAATTCCAGATGAACCGGATCGGCCTCCCCAAGGAGCCGACCCTGCGGAATTACCCGATGGCCTGGAAGATAGGCGATTTTTCCACCCTCTTCGTGAACAGCCTCATCTACACCGGCGCCACGACGATCGCCATCGTGGTCATCTCCTTCTCCGCCGCCTTCGCCTTCGCCAAGATCCGCTCCCGGGCGACGCCCTTCCTC
>DAINBW010000191.1:5105-5884 GCA_036732745.1 Spirochaetales bacterium
TACCAGAGCTTCGTCGTGGGCATCCTCCTCACGCTGCAGTCGATCATGGTGCCGCTGTTCCTCATGACGAACGCGGTGGGCCTCTACGACACGCGCCTCGGCATCCTCATCCCCTACATCGGCCTCGGCCTGCCGATGGGCGTGTACCTCGGCACCGAGTTCATCAAGAGCATCCCCGACGCGCTGGTCGAGTCGGCGAAGATGGAGGGCGCGGGCTACCTGCGCATCTTCTTCCGGATCATCTTCCCGATGAGCGCGCCGGTCGCGGTCACCCTCTCCATCATGAACGTGACGAGCACCTGGAACGAGTTCATGCTCATCAACATCCTCGCGTCAAAGACCTCCATCAAGTCCCTGCCCGTCGGCATCCTCAAGTTCTCCGGCGCCCTCGCCTCCGACTACGGCAAGCAGTTCGCCGCCCTCGTCATCGGCATGGTGCCCCTCCTCGTGTTCTACCTGGTCTTCCGCAAGCAGATCACGAAGGGCCTGACCGCGGGCGCGGTGAAGGGCTAGGAGACGTCATGCGGAACCAAGCGACCGGCCGTCATGACGGCTTTCCCGCGGATTTCCTCTGGGGCTGCTCCACCGCGAGCTACCAGATCGAGGGCGCGACGGCGGCCGGGGGCCGCGGCCCCTCCATCTGGGACGCCTTCTGCCGCGAGCCGGGGCGCGTCCTGGGCGGGCAGAACGGCGACTTCGCCTGCGAATCCCACAAGCGCTGGCCGGAGGACGTGGCCCTGCTCCGCGATCTCGGGGTCGGCGCCTATCGCTTCTCCATC
>DAINBW010000192.1:0-5879 GCA_036732745.1 Spirochaetales bacterium
GGCCGGGCCGAGCTCGCGCAACGCGTGCGCGCCGAGCTCGAGGCCCCGCGCACCTACCGGAACCCGCTCAACATCGCGGTGGAGTTCGCGCCCCTCCTCGGCCGGCGGGGCTTCGGGAGGGCCTTCGAGCGCCGCCTCGCCGCCCTCGCCGAACTGGAGGCGGGCGTCGCGGAGCGGCTCGGCGGCCTTTGGCCCGACGAGGTGCCCGAGCCGGGCGCCGTCGTCGCGGCCTGCGAGCGCATCCTCGGCAAGACCCGCGCCGAGATCCGCTTCGCCGGCCGCATGCTCGCCCTCGCCCGCGCCGCCCCGCCTTGACAGGGAGGCCGCGCGGGAAAGATACTCCAGAGGTGCCGAGCCGGAATCTCGTTTACGAGGCCCTCGCCCTCCGGGCGCGGGAAAGTCCCGCGGGAGACCGCATAGTGTGCCTCATGACCGCCGAGGCCGGCCTCCAGGACGTCTTCGTCTTCGGCGGGCCCAAGAGCAAGCTCCGCTCCCTCGGGGCGCCCTACTCCGCCGGCCGCGCCTTCGTCTACCTCGATCCTCCCCGCGACTTCCGCAAGCTCACCGACTTCGACGTGCGCGAGCCCTTTTCCGGCCTGCGCGAAAGCCTCCGCAAGCTCTGGGCCGCCGGCCTCGTCGCCGAGTTCCTCCTCAAGACCTCGGGCGGCGGCGGCGACTTTCCCGAGGTGCTCGCCCTCGCCCTCGACACGCTCCGCGGCCTCGAGGCGGAGAGCGAGGAGCGCTCCGACTACCCGACAATCCTCTTCCTGTGGCGCATGATCGCCCTCCTCGGCCTCATGCCCGATCCGGGCGCCTGCTCCGCCTGCGGCGACGAACTCGCCCCCGGCGCCGCGCGCCTCCACGCCCCCTCCGTCTCCGGCTACCTCTGTCCCCGCTGCGCCGAGCGCGAGGCGGAGCGCCTCGTCTACGAGCCGGCGGGAAGCCGCGCCAACGGCGGCGCCTTCGGCGGCCGCTCCTACGGCGGCGGTTTCGGCGGCACCGGCGGCGGCCAGGCGGCGGAGTGCCCCGGCGAGCGCGGCGGTCTCGTGTCGATCAGCGCCGGCGCCGCGCGCTGGCTGGACCGGGCGGAGAGCCTGCCCTTCGCGGAGGCCCTCAAGGTCAGCCTCGACGCGCCCTCCCTCGCGGGCTTGAAGCGCCTCGCCTTCGACCTGGCGCGCCGCGCGGCGGAGACGCCCCTCGCCACGCTGAACGCGGGAGGCGGCATCCTGTGAGGTGTTTCGTCGCCCTTACCCTTCCCGCCGCCGCCCGCGAGGCCCTGGACCGGGCGGCCGCGCCCCTGCGCGAACGCTGGCCGGGCCTGGCCTGGGTCAGGCCGGAGGACTACCACCTCACCCTCGCCTTCCTGGGCGAACAGGGGCCCGCGGGCCTGCAGGCCGCGCGGGCGGCCCTCGGCTCCCTGAACGGGCTCGAGGCGATCGAACTCGCCTTGCCGCGTCTTGTCCAGTTCCCGCCCCGCGGTCCCTGGCGCGTCCTGGCGGCCGAGGTCGAGTCCCCGGCTCCCGCGGAGGCCGCGGATTCCGGCGGCGCCCTTGGCGCCCGCGGCGCCGCGGCCGCCGGGCTGCGGCGGAAGTCCCACGCTCCGGAGGACGCGCTCGCCGCGGTTCACCGCCTCGTCAACGCGGCCCTGGCCCGCGAGGCGGAGCGCGCCGGCCTCCAGGCCCTCAATCCCGAGTGGCCGGACGGCCGCGCCTTCCGCGCGCACATAACCCTCGCCCGGCGGCCCGCCAAGCCGGGCCCCGGCTGTCCCGGTCCCGGGGAGCCCCTGGACCCCGGCCTCCTCGAGGAGGCGCGGGCGCTCCTGGCCGCCGCCGCCGCGGGGAGCGCCGCCTCGCCGCGGAACAAGGGCGGGGGGGGCTTCCAGAGCGAGGCCATCCTGCTTTATAAATCCGAGCTCCGCCCGAAAGGGGCGGTCTATACGGAACTCGATCGCCTGACCCTCGCCTCCACTTGAAGCGGGGAGCGGCGCTTTCGGCGTTGTCAGCAAGCCGAGGAAAGGATACGAAATGCGCGCGGTAGACGTCATCATGAAGAAACGCGGCGGAGCCGAGCTCTCCCGCGAGGAAATCGCCTTCGTCGTCAAGGGCTACGTCGAGGGGACGATCCCCGAATACCAGGTCTCCGCCTGGCTCATGGCCGTCTTCTTCAGGGGCATGACCCCGCGGGAGACCGCCGACCTCACGGAGCTCATGCTCCGCTCGGGCAAGACGATGGACCTCTCGGGCATCCAGGGCCCCTTCGTCGACAAGCACTCGACGGGCGGCGTCGGCGACAAGGTCTCCCTCATCCTCGCGCCCCTCGTCGCGGCCTGCGGCGTCAAGGTGCCGATGATGTCCGGCCGCGCGCTCGGCCACACGGGCGGCACCCTCGACAAGCTCGAGTCGATCCCCGGCTACCGCACCGGCCTCACGGAGGCGGACTTCCGCGCCTTCATCCAGGCGGAGGGCTTCGCGATGACGGGGCAGACCGCGGAGATCGTCCCCGCCGACAAGAAGCTCTACGCCCTGCGCGACGTGACGGGCACGGTCGAGTCCATTCCCCTCATCACCGCCTCGATCCTCTCCAAGAAGGTCGCCGAGGGCTCCGAGGCCCTCGTCTTCGACGTGAAGTCCGGCCCCGGCGCCTTCATGAAGACGGTCGAGGACGCCGAGGCCCTGGCGCGGAGCCTCGTGAACACGGGCACCGCGATGGGCAAGCGCATCGTCGGCGTCATCACCGACATGACCGAGCCCCTCGGCCGCATGGTGGGCAACTTCCTCGAGATCGAGGAGACGATCGACTGCCTGGAGGGCAAGGGCCCCGCCGACCTCATGGAGGTGACGATGCGGCTCTCCGCCTGGATGCTCGTCGCCGGCGGCAAGGCGAAGGGCGTCGAGGAAGGCCTCGCGTTGTGCGAAAAAGCCCTGGCCTCCGGGAAGCCCCTCGAGCTCTTCATGGCGAACGTGAGGCGCCAGGGCGGCGACGTCGAAAAGATGCTCGCCCTCCGCGGCACGTACCGCTCCGCGCACTCCTTCGAGCTCAAGGCCCCGGCGGAGGGCTTCGTGACTTCCATCGACGCCTACAAGATCGGCCTCGCGGGGGTCTACCTCGGCGTGGGCCGCGACACCGCCGCCGACCCGGTCTACCCGGACGTCGGCTTCGTCTTCGACAAGAAGGCGGGCGACGCGGTCCGGAAGGGCGAGCGCGTCGCGACGGTCTACGGCAAGGACGCCGCGAGCCTCGAGGCGGCCCGCCCGATGATCGAGGCCGCCCTCCGGATCGGCGCGGCCAGGCCCGCGGCGCCCAAGCTCATCGTGAAGGAAATCAGCGCCCTATGAAATGGGTCAAGAAGGAAGCCCAGCCCTCGGTCGTGAAGGAGCTCGCGGGCCGCTACGGCCTCGACCTCCTCCAGGCGGCCATCCTCGTGCGGCGCGGCGTCACCGCGCCCGAGGAGCTCCTCTACTTCCTGGAGGACGATCCGCGCTACCTCCGCAATCCCTTCCTCTTCGAGGGGATGGAGGACGCCGTGGACCGCGTCCTCCTGGCGCGCGACGAGGGCGAGAAGGTCCTCGTCTTCGGCGACCGCGACGCGGACGGCGTGACGAGCACGGCGCTCGCCGTCGAGGCCCTGCGCGAGCTCGGCCTCGAGACGTCGTGGCGCGTGCCCCGCGCCAACGAGCCCTACGGGCTCTCCACGGCCGCGGTCGAGGAATTCGCCGCGGCCGGGGGAACCTTGGTCGTCACCGTGGACTGCGGCATCTCGAACCACGAGGAGGTGGACTTCGCCGCCGGCCTCGGGATCGACGTCGTCATCCTGGACCACCACCTCCTCAAGGCGCCCGAGCCGCCGGCGGCCGTCGCCGTCGTCAACCCGAAGCTCGAGGACACGGACTATCCCTTCCGCGACCTCGCGGGCTGCGGCGTCGCCTACAAGTTCGCCTGCGCCCTCAAGTTCGCCCGCTCGGGCCTCTACAAGCAGCAGGTCGCCCTCCTCAACGTCCGCCCCGTCAACGAGGCCTACCTCGTCGAGGCGGTGCGCATGTCGAACCTCGTCGAGACGGGCCGCGTCTCGGAGACCATCGTCCCCGGCATGGTCGACCTTTCGAACACGCGGCTCATCCCCTTCCTCCGCGACCGGCACATCTTCGTCTGGGGCCTCGACGTCCAGAAAAAGCTCTTCTCCAAGGCCTTCGGCCGCTCCGCCGACCTCGAGGCCCACGACATGGGGCCGGAGATCGGCGAGCTCATCCCGCAGACCAAGGGCCAGAGCCTCCTCCGCCTCCGCGAGCTCTCCAAGATCGGCCGCTACCGCGACCGCCCCCTCGAGGAGATCGACGTCTTCCAGAACCTCTTCGTCTCCTTCGTCCACAAGAAGGCGGCCTGGTTCGGCGAGGACGACCTGCCCAAGCTCCAGCTCGTCGCCCTCGGCACGGTGGCCGACCTCATGCCCCTGCGCGACGAGAACCGCATCCTCGTGCGCCGCGGCCTCGAGGCGCTGAACCAGCGTCCCCGCGCCGGCGCCGCGGAGCTCATGCGGAAGCTGCAGCTCGGCGGCAAGAAGATCGGCGCGGTCGAGGCGGCCTGGCAGCTCACCCCCGTGATCAACGCCGCGGGCCGCATGGGACGGGCCGACGCCGCGGTGCGGCTCTTCCTGGCCGAGGACGGCGCCGAGCGCGAGGCGCTGGCGGCGGAACTCTACGACATGAACCAGGAACGCCGCCGCCTCGGCGCCGAGTCCTGGGACGCCCTCTACCCCGCCGCGCGGGAAAGCCTCGAGTCCCACGGCGAGAAACTCGTCCTCGTCGGCGACGAAAAGGTGCACCGCGGCATCACGGGGGTCCTCGCCTCCAAGATGACGAACATCTTTTCCGTGCCGGCGGTCGTCGCCTCCTTCCAGGCCGACGGCACCGTGGTCGGCTCGGTCCGCTCGGCGCGCGGCTTCGACGTCTCGTCGTTCCTGGAGGCGAGCGCCGAGCTCTTCATCGACTACGGCGGGCACGACGCGGCCGCGGGCTTCAGCCTCAAGGCCGCGGACTGGCCGGAGTTCCAGCGCCGCGCCCTCGCCTACGTGGAGGCCGTGGAGCTCGCGGACGAGGAGGAGCGGATCGACGTGGACGCGGAACTCCCCCACGACTACCTGAATCCTGAGCTGGCGGCCTTCGCGGAGCGCTTCGAGCCCTTCGGCGAGGAAAACCGCCCCCTCGTCTTCATGGCGCGGGACGTGCCCATCGCCGCCGCCGACATCGTCGGGAAGCGCGAGGCCAACCACCTGAAGCTCACCCTCGACTTCGGCAAGCACAAGTGGCCGGCCCTCTTCTGGAGCGCCGCGGAGCGCCTGGAGCGGGATTTTTCCGTCAAGGACCGGATCGACCTCGTCTTCAAGGTCAGCGTGAACCGCTACATGGGCAACGAACAGCCGCAGCTCGAGGTGATCGACGCCCGCAAGAGCGAGGGCCTCAAGACCGGCCAGGCGGCCGCCCCCGCGGCGGCTCCGGCGGCGACCGCGGAGTAGCCTTTGGCGGCGGAGCTTCGAGACTCCCGCCGCATCCACCGGGCGGACCCGCGGGTCCGCCTTTCTTTTCCGCGCGAAGGCGGCGGTTTGGTGCACTATTCCGCGATTCTCCGCGCGAAAAGCCATTTTTTTTGCCGAGCCTCTTGACCAATGCGAGGGGTTTTAGGTAATGTACGCCTACCGAGCGAAAGCGCTCCCCGGTTGTGTAATGGTAGCACGGCAGACTCTGGATCTGCTTGTGGGGGTTCAAATCCTCCCTGGGGAATACCGATCGCCGCCGACGTACGGCGTTCAAGACGGCCCCTTCGTCTATCGGTTAGGACAAAAGATTCTCAATCTTTAAAGAGGGGTTCGACTCCCCTAGGGGCTA
>DAINBW010000193.1:0-5855 GCA_036732745.1 Spirochaetales bacterium
GACCGTCCGGCGGTGCCGAACGGTCTTTTTCCGAAGATCGGGCTGAGAGGATTTGAACCTCCGATCTCTTGGTCCCGAACCAAGCGCGCTAGCCCCTGCGCTACAGCCCGAAAGTAAAAAAAGCCCGTCGGTGATGACGGGCTTTACGGGAGCGACGGGGCTTGAACCCGCGATCTCCGGCTTGACAGGCCGGCGCGATAACCAGCTTCGCCACGCCCCCGTGTCTTGACGACACGGGCACTATAGCGACGACGGCACCGCAATGTCAAGTGGGAAGAATAATCGCTCCGGATTTTTCGTCGTTTTTTCCGAGCGGCGCGGTCGTCACCTCGAGGAGGTCGCCGGGCTCGTAGGGATCTTCCCCGCGGGGCCGCCTGAGGAGGGTGTAGCCGAGGCTCGAGCAGGCGTACTGGCCGGTGGCTCCCTCGGGAAGGCCGAAGGGCTCGGAGACGACGCGGACCAGGATGCCCTTGCCGACGCGGGCGCGCCGTTCCTTTTCGGAGCCGGCGCGCTGGGGATCGGGAATGCCCGCGAGGGAGCGCGACATGATGCCGCGCGCCGCCCAGAGGTAGGAGAGCACCGCGCGCTCCTTGGGAAGGCCCGCCTCGGAGGACAGGGCCTGGAGCCAGGACGGCGCCTGGTCGGTGTCGACGCCGAAGTGGCACCAGGGGAACTTGTCGCGTTTCTTGGGCATCACGACCGGCGGCAGGACGAAGCGCGAGGGAGCGGCGTTCGGGTCGCCCTTCACGACGCGCGTCTCCTCCGGGGGAAGGAGGTGGCGGAAGACGCCGGGCATGGGGCAGGAAAGGGCATGGGGGCAGGGCCCGAGGGGCGAGGCGCCCTCGGCGAGCAGGGCCGCGCGGAGCGAGGTGATGAAGGCGCCCGAGCGCGGGTCACCCGGCTCCATCACGAAGAGGCTGCCGTTCTCGCGGAGGTAGGAGAGGAGGGTCCGCGCGGTGTCGATGGCGCGGTCGCCCAGGGAGCGCTTGTCCTTCCAGAAGAACTCGTTGAAGACGTTGGCCGCCGCGAGGAGGTGGGCCCGTTCGGGCAGGGGCCCGCCAAAGCCTTCCTTGCGGAGCTCGATGCGCCAGGGCGGGAGCCTGCCGCCCGTGCGCAGGCAGAGCGTCTCGAAGACCGCCTTGCCCGCCTCCAGGACCCGCTCGACGCGGTCCATGCAGTAGATGGTGAGCGGCACTTCGCGCAGTTCGGGGCGGGAGGCGTAGAGGGCGATGGGCAGGGTAAGGGGGCCCGAGCCGACGTCGACGATGACCGCGTTGTCCGGCAGGCAGAAGTCGGCGTTGGAGAAGATCGCGGAAAGCCTGAAGACGTTCCAGGGCATGAAGTAGCGGAGGTAGGCCGACATGGCGGGCGGCGTGCCGAGGTAGTCGGCGGAGCGGGATTCGCGGTCGGAGGTGAGCTCCTCCCAGAGCGCGCGGATGTCGCCCTTGAGGCCGGCGCGATGTTTGGCTTGGATGGGCGCCGCCTCCTCGATCACGGCCTCGAGCTTGGCCAGGATCTGGAGGCTTTCCGGCGAGGGGGAGAGCCGCTCGAGGACGCGGACCGCCGGCGCGGTCTTCCTGCCGAAGGCGCCGCGCCGGTCCCGGGAGCCGAGGGGCTCGCCCGTCGGGCCGCGGAAGCCCGGCGGGAGCTCGAGCTCGTCGTCGAGGTTTTCTGGAATCCCCTCGGGGCGCGCCTGGCGCCGCGCGGCCGGTCGGGCGAAGGGAGCGTCCTCCGCGCCGCGGTAGGGGCGGTCGGCGCGGCCCTGCCGGTCTTCCCGGTAGGGCCGATCCTCGCGGAAGGGGCGGTCTTCGCGGCGGGGCCGGTCGGCGCGGGCGCGGTTCTCGCCGACGGCTTGCTGGCGCCGCTGGCGCGCTTCGTCGCGGTCGCGGTCGCGGCGTTCGCCCGCGGGGCGGAAGCCGTCGCGGGGACGGTCATCCTGGCCCGGCCGGCGCTGGCGCTCCTCGGGGCCGGATTTCTTGCCCTCGTTGCGCTGGCCCTTGCGGTGTTCGAACCGGGGTTCTCCGCCGCGGGCCTGCCGGTCGCCCGGCCGCTCCTCTTTCGGACGGTCGGCGCGCGGGGGCGGCGCCTCGCCCTCGCCGCGGGCCTTGGCTTCCTTGCGGCGCTCGCGGCGCCGGCGGGAGCGGCTTTTCTTGGCCTCTCCCGACTCGCCGTCCTGGCGGGCGCCCTGGTCGGCGGCTTCCGGATTCGAAGCCGCGGCGGGCTGGACCCCGGCGGACGCGTTGTCGGGCCGACCTTCCGGCCGGCCGTCGGGCCGTTCGTCCGTCCGGCCTTCGCCGTGGCCGCGGCCCCGCCGGGAGCGGCGGGACTTGGGCGGGCGATCGGCGCCCGCCGGGCCGGAACCATCCTCGCCGCGGGCGGCGGGATCGGTCATGGGAGCCGAACGCGAATCGTCCGGCGCGGATTCCGACCCATGCGGTTCGGTCCGCGGATCGTCGGTCCCCTCGGGGAGCCTGGAGCGATGCTTTCTCACGGTACCTTCACTATAGCTCTGGAATTATGGCGCCTCAATACGGGCGCTTTCGCGTTGCTTGTTCTCCGGCGGGCGGGACGGCCCGCGAGGCCATTCTCCGGAAGCCGGGCAGGCCGGTCGGCCGCGACCCTCGGGCGGCCCGGCGTTCCGGCCTTGGCGAGTCCATGCGCCCGATCCGGGTTCCGGGCCCGCCGCCGCGCCATCCCGGATGGCCGGTCCGCGGGCGGGTCGCGTCGCCGCGCTCAGCGATCTCTCCGGCCGCCGCCGCCGGGTGCCTGGCGCCGCGCTTCCGCGGCGCCGCCCTCGCCGGCGGGTTAACTCTTGGCGCCGCCCGCGGGCGTTTCCCTATACTACCCTGAAATCCCGCCAGAAGCGAGGGGGGGATCGCCCGCCGCCACCCGCGCAGGGATCGCGGGGATCCATGCGCGGCGGGCTACGACGCCAGGCGGCTTTTCAGTCGAGGCTCAACACGACCTTTCCTGATTCTCCCGACAGCATCGCGTCAAAACCCTTCTGGAAGTCGTCGAACTTGAAGCGGTGGGTGATGACGGGGCTGATGTCCAGGCCGGAGCGGATCATGGCCTCCATCTTGTACCAGGTCTCGAAGATCTCGCGGCCGTAGATGCCCTTGAGGAAGAGGCCCTTGAAGATGACCTTGTCCCAGTCGATGCCGGCGCCGTTGGGCATGAGGCCGAGGAGGGCGATGCGGCCGCCGTTGTACATGTTGTCGAGCATCTGGGCGAAGGCCTGGGGGCTGCCGGACATCTCGAGGCCCACGTCGAAGCCGCCGACCATGCCGAGCTCGTCCATCACCTTCTTCAAGTCTTCCTTGCCGACGTTGACGGCGCGGTCCGCGCCGAGCTTCTTGGCGAGGGAGAGGCGGTAGTCGTTGACGTCGGTGATGACGACGTTCCGGGCGCCGTTGTGGCGGCAGATGGCGGCGGCCATGCAGCCGATGGGGCCGGCGCCGGTGATGAGGACGTCCTCGCCGACCATGTCGAAGGAGAGGGCGGTGTGGGTGGCGTTGCCGTAGGGGTCGAAGATCGCCGCGACGTCGTCGGAGACCGCGGGATGGACGCGCCAGGCGTTCGTCGCGGGGACGGCGACGTACTCGGCGAAGCAGCCGTCGCGGTTGACGCCGACGCCCTTGGTGTTCGGGCAGAGGTGGCGCTTGCCGGCCTTGCAGGCGCGGCATTCGCCGCAGACGATGTGGCCCTCGGCGGAGACGCGCTCGCCGAGCTTCCAGCCGACGACCTCGCGGCCCATGTCGGCGATTTCGCCGACAAACTCGTGCCCGATGGTCATCGGGGTCTTGATGGTCCGCTGCGACCAGGCGTCCCACTTGTAGATATGGACATCGGTGCCGCAAATGGCGGTCTTTTTGACTTTTATGAGGAGGTCTTTCGGGCCGACCGCGGGCATCGGCACCTCTTGCATCCAAAGGCCGACCTCGGGGCTTTTCTTCACGAGCGCTTTCATTGGGGCTCCTTTTGGACAAGTATAGTGCCGTTTTTTGGGGCTGTGAAGACCGAGCGTGCGCGCGGCGTCCGGCACGCGGGACGTGTCGCGGGCCAAAACGACCCCATGCGAGGGGATTTCTTATACAAGGTAAAAATGGTAGTACTTCCAGACAGCGTGTGGAGGCGGCGAAAGCCTACCGATATATTCGCTAGAGGGGCACTGATGCGCTTGAGAGCTTCGATCCGGGTCAAACTGCAACTGCTGATCGGGATGGCCGTCGCCGTCGTCTTGGCCGCCTTGGTGCTGATCGTCAACCTGCGGCTGTCGGGACTCCTCGGCAAGCTCCTCGCGGAGGCCGCCGCCGACACCGCCTCCCGCTTCACCGCGGTCACCGAAAACGCGGTCGAGCGGCCCCTCGTCGTGGCGACCACGCTGGCCCAGCTGACCGGCTCCGCCCTGGAGGCCCCGCCGGCCGAGCGCCGGGCCCGCCTCGACGAACTCCTCGCCCTGGCCCTCGAAAAGAACGACCGCTTTTCCGCGGTCTGGACCGCTTGGTCGCCCGATGCCCTGGACGGCCTCGACGCCAGGAACCGCGGCGCGGCGCGGGGCAACGAGGCCGGCCGCTACACCGGAACCTGGTTCCGGGGCGCGGACACGGTCATCCGCGGCGTCAGGCCGAGCGAGGCCGAGGTCACGACCGAGGAGCGCTTCGTCCAGCCGGGCAAGACCCTCCAGATCGGCGTCTTCGGCCCCTATCCGCGTCGCTACGCGGAGGATCTTCCCGAGGTCCTCGTCACGAGCTTCGTCGTGCCCGTCTTCACGCAGGACCTGCGCGCCCTCGGCGTGGTCGGCGTGGACATTCCCGTCGGCGCCGTCCAGGCCGTCATCGGCGCGGTGAACCCCTACGGCAAGGGCTTCGCCGTCCTCTATTCCAAGGGCGGCCTCATCGCCGCCCACCCCGACTCGAGCCTCGCGGGCGCGGACATCGAGGCCGAGGCGGGCAAGTTCGCCCCCGCCGACTTCGAGCGCTACAAGGCCGCCGTGACGAGCGGCGTCGAGGAATCGCTCCGCCTGGTCCGCGACGGCGCGCCGATGCTCGTGTCGGTCAAGCCCTTCCGGATCGGCGACAGCTACGCCCGCTGGAAGCTCGCCGTCTTCGTGCCGGAGGCGGCCTTCCTCGGCCGCTCCGCGGAGCTCGTCCGCGTCCTCCTCGTCGCCGGCGCCCTGGCCCTCCTCGCGATGCTCGCCCTCGTCTTCTTCGCCTCCGGCATCATCGTCAAGCCCATCCGCGGCGTCTCGCACGCGCTCAAGGACGTCGCGGAGGGGGAGGGCGACCTCCGCCTCCGGCTGGCCGACGACTCCGGCGACGAGACCGGCGAACTCGCCGGCCACTTCAACGCCTTCGTCTGCAAGCTCGAGGCGACCGTGACCCGCCTCAAGGAGGTCGGACGCTCCGGCGCCGCCGTCGGCGAGGAGCTCGCCGCCAGCTCGGAGGAGGCCTCGGCGACCGTGGCCCAGCTCGCCGCGACCGTGCGCTCCCTCCAGGGGAAGATCGCCTCCCTCGACGGGAGCATCAGGAAGGTCGACGAGGCCGTCGCGGGCATCTCGACGCGGATCGACGCGGTGGGCGGCCTCGTCGACCGGCAGGTCTCCGCCGTCGCCGCCTCCAAGGGCGTGTCGGAGGCCATCGTCGCCGGCCTCGGCGACATGGCCCGCCTGGCCGGCCAGCGCGGCTCCGAGGCCGACGGCCTGGCGGCCCGCGCCCGCGAGGCCGAGGCGGCGGTCGGCGCGGTGCTGGCGGCGGTCAAGGAGATCGGCGGCTACGCGGAGCGCATCGCCGAGATGGCGGGCGTCATCAACGACGTCGCCGAACGCACGAACCTCCTCGCGATGAACGCCGCCA
>DAINBW010000194.1:0-5849 GCA_036732745.1 Spirochaetales bacterium
CGGCGGGCGGAACGGCGGAAGCCCGAGGGGAGGCCGAGGCATGAACGAAGCCGTCCGGGAGACCATGACGGTCAGCGAGCGCATCACCGAATCGATCGCCGTGAAAACGGCGTTCACGATCCGCGCCTTCGGCCTCGAGATCGCGATCTCGGATACCGTGGTCATGACCTGGATCGTGATGGCCATCCTGATCGCGCTTTCGGCCGCCGCCACGCGCCGGCTCAAGATGGTGCCGGGACGGGGACAGGCGGCCCTCGAGGCCTTCGTGACCTTCGTCTACGACTTCGCGGAGGAGAACATCCACCACCACGGCCGCAAGTACGCCGCCTTCCTCGGCACGGTCTTCCTCTTCCTCGTGACGGCCAACGTGATTCCGGCCTTCACCCCCAAGGGCGGCTTCGGCTTCGAGCCCCATTTCACGATCAAGCCCCTGACGCGCGACATCAACGTGACGGCGGCCTTCGCGGCGGTGACGATCGTCACCGTCCTCGTCTCCAAGATCCGCTACAAGGGCATCGGCGGCTTCTTCCGGAGTTTCGTCCAGCCCATGCCCTTCATGCTGCCCTTCAACATCATGGAGTACGCGATCCGGCCCACCTCGCTGGCCTTGCGGCTTTTCGGCAACATTCTCGGCGGCTACATCATCATGCTGCTCGTGGAGGCGGTGGCGCCGCTCGTCCTGCCGCCCGTGGTCGGGCTCTACTTCGACTTCTTCGACGGCCTCCTCCAGGCGGTCGTCTTCACGTATCTTTCGACGGTCTTTATCGCCGAGGCGATAGAGTAGGAGGAATCATGGACGTTTCTTCGGCGGCGCTCCTCGGGGCGGGCATCGCGGTTCTCTCGGGCATCGGCGCCGGCGTCGGCATCGGCATCGTCTCCGGCAAGACCGTCGAGGCCATCGCCCGCCAGCCAGAGGCCCAGGGCAAGTTCACCGGCATCTTCATCATCGGAGCCGCGTTGGCCGAATCGACGGCGATCTACGGCCTCGTGGTCTCCCTCCTTCTCCTGTTCCGGTAGTCCGGTTCCGGCGGGATTCGGGCCCCGGGGACCCAAAGGAAGCGCAGCGTGCTGAGATTCACGGTCACCTTCTTCATCACCATCGCCAATCTCTTCATCCTTTATTGGATCCTCCGCAAGGTCCTCTGGGACCGCGTCGCCTCCTTCCTCGACGAGCGCAGCCGCAAGGTCCGCGGGGAGCTCGAAGAGGCCGCCTCCGCCAAGACCCGCGCCGACGAGCTCAAGGACCGCTACGAGGCCCTCTTGGCCAACGCGGAGAACGAGGCGGAGTGGGTGGTCCGCGACGCCGAGGACCGCGGGCGCGCGGAATACAAGCGCATCGTCGCCGAGGCCGACGCCCAGGCCGACGGCATCCGGCGGCGAGCCGAGGAGCGCGCCGCCTTCGAGCTCCGCCGCGCGCGCGAGGAGCTCGCGGGCGAGGTGGCGATGCTCGCCGTCGCCGCGGCGGCCCGGATCGCCGGCCGCTCGCTCGGCGGCGCCGACGACGCCGCCGAGGCCGAGGCCTTCATCCGCGCCGCGGAGTCGGGCCGTGGGCGATAGCCGCCGGGCCTGGGCGCGCGCCCTCTTCGCCGCCCTGCCGGAGGCCGCCGACCGGGAGCGTTGCCTCCTCGCGCTCGAGGCTTCCGCGCGCGCCTTGGCCCCCGGCGCGGGCACGGGCGCCGAGTCGTTCTTCGAGGATCCCGTCGTTCCCAAGGAGGCGAAGGCGGAGGCCCTCGCGTCCCTGTTCCCGCCGCCCTCCGGGACGCCGCCCGCCGGGACGCTGCCTGCCGCTCCCGGGACCGGATCCCCCGCGGGAGCGGGGCGGGATCCCGCGGCGGCCGTCTATTCGCGCTTCGCGGCCCTCCTCGTCGAGAAGCGGCGCCTTGCGTTGCTGCCGGCGATCGCCGACGTCTATCGCGGCCTCCTCGACCGGGAAAACGGCGTCGTCCGCGTCACCGTCCGCTCTGCGCGGCCCTTGCCGGCCGCCACCCTCGAGCGCATCGGCGTCACCCACGCCGCCGAGGTCGGGGCCCGCCGCGCGATCGTTTCCTCTTCCGTCGATCCGGCCCTCCTGGGCGGCTTCACGCTGCTGGCCGGCAACGTCCGCGGCGATTGGTCCATCGCCGGCCGCCTCGCGCGGCTCCGCGGCGAACTCTCACGGCCCCTCGACCAGGGCCGGGATTAAGCGAGGTCTCCATGGAGCGTCAGCCCGACGAAGTCACCAGCATCCTTCTTGAACGAATAGCGGCCTTCGAGGACCGCCCGCCCCGCGAGGAGATCGGCACGGTCGTGCAGGCGGGCGACGGCATCGCGAGGGTCTACGGCCTCGACGCCTGCGTCTATGGCGAACTTCTCGATTTCGAGTCCGGGGCCGCCGGCATGGCGATGAACCTCGACGAGGACGACGTGGGCTGCGTGCTCTTCTCGGGGGAGAACCTCGTCCACGAGGGAGAGACCGTGAGGCGCACCCGGCGCGTCGCGGAGATCCCGGCGGGGCCGGCCCTCTTCGGCCGCGTCGTCGACCCGCTCGGCCGTCCGCTCGACGACAAGGGCCCCATCGAGACCGAGCTCTTCCGCCCCGTCGAGTTCAAGGCGCCGGGCGTCGTCGAGCGCCAGGGCGTCAAGGAGCCGCTCCAGACCGGCATCAAGGCCATCGACTCCATGATCCCGATCGGCCGCGGCCAGCGCGAACTCATCATCGGCGACCGCCAGACCGGAAAGACCGCGATCGCGATCGACGCCGTCATCAACCAGCGGGGACAGGACGTCGTCTGCGTCTACGCCGCGGTCGGCCAGAAGGCGAGCACCACGGCGCAGGTCGTCGAGTCCCTGCGCAAGCACGGCGCCCTCGACTACACGATCGTCGTCGCCGCGACGGCCAAGAGCTCCGCCGCGCTGCAGTACCTCTGCCCCTACGCGGCCTGCGCCGTGGCCGAATACTTCATGGACCAGGGCCGGGACGTCCTCGTCGTCTACGACGACCTTTCCAAGCACGCCGTCGCCTATCGCGCCCTGTCCTTGCTCCTCCGCCGCCCGCCGGGACGCGAAGCCTACCCCGGCGACGTGTTTTACCTCCACTCCCGCCTCCTCGAGCGCGCCGCGCGGCTCTCCCCCGAAAAGGGCGGGGGCTCGATCACCGCCCTGCCGATCGTCGAGACCCAGGGCGGCGACATCTCCGCCTACATCCCGACCAACGTCATCTCGATCACGGACGGCCAGGTCTTCCTGGACTCCGAGCTGTTCAACTCGGGCCTCAGGCCCGCCATCGACGTCGGGCTTTCCGTCTCGCGCGTCGGCGGCGCCGCCCAGTCCAAGGCGATCCGGAAGATCGCCGGCCGCCTCCGCATCGACCTGGCCCAGTACCGCGAGCTCGCGGTCTTCGCGCAGTTCGGCTCGGACCTCGACCGCGCGACGCAGGACCGCCTCGCGCACGGCAAGAGCGTCACCGAGCTCCTCAAGCAGCCGCAGTACGCGCCGCTGCCCCTCGGCGCGGAGATCGCCGTCCTCTACGCGGCGGTCAACGGCTACTTCTCCTCCTTCAAGGTGGAGGAGCTCCGGGCCGCCAAGGATACCCTCCTCCGCTTCCTCTCCTACAAGAAGCCGGAGCTCGTCGGGACGCTCGGCCTGAGGGGCGAGCTGGACGAGGCCCTGGAGGAGGAGCTCAAGTCCGCGCTGGAGGATTTCCGCGCCGCCAAGAAGGCCGACTGACCATGGACACGATGCGCGACATACGGCTGCGGATGCGGAGCGTCCGGCAATCCCTCCAGGTGACGACGGCGATGAAGCTCATCTCGACGTCGAAGCTCCGGAAGGCGCGGCGCCGGCTCGACGAGACGCATCCCTATTTCGACGCCGTGCGGCAGACGATGCACGACATCGCCCTCAGGGGCGGCGCGGAGGCCGGGCGCTGGTTCGACGAGCGCGCCGGCAAGGAGAGCCGGAAGACCGCCGTCCTCGTCATCACCTCCGACCGCGGGCTCGCGGGCGGCTTCAACAACGCGGTCATCCGCTTCGTGGAGCGGAATTGCCCCGCCGGCTCGATCCTCCTCCCCGTGGGCGGCATCGGCAAGCGCTACTTCATGGAGAAGGACTACGTCCTCCTCGCGGACTACACGGTCTCGGCGAAAGAGCCCTCGGTCTACGAGGCCCGCGACATCGCCGCCTTCGCCGCCGAGCTCTTCAAGGCGGGCCGCGTCGACTCCTTTCGCGTCGTCTACACCAGGATGCTTTCCGTGGTCCGGCAGGAGCCGGAGATCATCGACCTCCTCCCCCTGGAGCACGAGAAGCTCGAGCCGGGGCGCCGTTCCCGGAGAAGCGGCGGCGTCAGCTACAACTACCACCCGGACGAGGAGTCCGTCTTCGACCTTCTCGTGCCCAAGTACCTGAAGGGCGTCGTCTACGGCGCCCTGGTCGAGTCCTTCGCGAGCGAGCAGGCGGCCCGCATGACCGCGATGGACGCGGCCTCCAAGAACGCGAAGCAGATGCTGGACCGCCTCCAGCTGCTCTACAACCGGGCCCGCCAGGCGGCCATCACCGGCGAGGTGTCGGAGATCGTGGCCGGCGCCGCGGCCCTCGGCGGCTGAGGGCCGGCCCCCGCGGCCTCCGGCGCTCGTTGAACGACCGGGATCGAAAGGAAGTGCGTATGGAAACCAAGGCAGGCAGCGTCGTCCGGGTCACGGGCCCCATCCTCGATCTCCGCTTCGAGGGCGGCGGCCTCCCGCCCCTCCTCAGCGCCGTGGAGATCGAGCGCGCCGACGGTTCCCGGCTCCTGGCCGAGGTGTTGCTCCACACCGGCGACGGCACCGCCCGCTGCGTCGCGATGGAGGCGACCGAGGGCCTCGCCCGCGGCCTCGTGGCGCGGGACACGGGGGCGCCCATCTCCGTGCCCGTGGGCAAGGAGGTCCTCGGGCGCATGTTCGACGTGGCCGGCCGGCCCATCGACGGCGGCGGCCCCGTGGCCTGCGGACGCTCGCCGATCCACCGCGAGGCCCCCGCCCTCGAGGAACAGCGCGGCGGGACGGAGGTGTTCGAGACCGGCATCAAGGTCATCGACCTCATCGCGCCCTACTCCAAGGGCGGCAAGATCGGACTCTTCGGCGGCGCGGGCGTCGGCAAGACCGTGGTCATCATGGAACTGATCCGGAACATCGCGAGCGAGCACTCCGGCTATTCCGTCTTCACCGGCGTCGGCGAGCGCAGCCGCGAGGGAAACGACCTCTGGAAGGAGATGAACGAGTCCGGCGTCATCGAGAAGACCGCGCTCGTCTTCGGCCAGATGAACGAGCCGCCGGGGGCGCGCATGCGCGTCGCCCTCTCGGGGCTGACGATGGCCGAGCATTTCCGCGACGAGCTCGGGCAGGACGTGCTCCTCTTCATCGACAACATCTTCCGCTTCGTCCAGGCGGGCTCCGAGGTCTCGGCCCTCCTCGGCCGCATCCCCTCGGCGGTGGGCTACCAGCCCACCCTGGCCAACGAGATGGGCGCCCTCCAGGAGCGCATAACCTCAACCCGCAAGGGCTCGATCACCTCGGTCCAGGCCGTCTACGTCCCCGCGGACGACCTCACGGACCCGGCCCCGGCCACGACCTTTACCCACCTGGACGCCACCACGGTCCTTTCCCGGCGCATCGTGGAGAAGGGCATCTATCCGGCCGTCGACCCGCTGGCCTCGACCTCCCGGGTCCTCGACCCCCTGGTCGTGGGCGAGGAGCACTACACGGTCGCCCGCCGGGTCCAGGAGATCCTCCAGCGCTACAAGGAGCTCCAGGACATCATCGCCATCCTCGGTCTCGACGAGCTGTCCGAGGAAGACAAGATCACGGTGTCCCGGGCCCGCAAGGTGCAGCGGTTCC
>DAINBW010000195.1:0-5836 GCA_036732745.1 Spirochaetales bacterium
TCACGATCGGCCTCTGCCTCGGCTACGCCTTCGCGCCGGAGCTCCTGCCGCGCGGCGCGGCCCTCGCCGCCATCGCCTGTTTCTACGTCCTCGACCAGGCCTCGGACGCGGTCAGCATGACGCGCGCCATCTACGCGAAGCAGATCGTCCGCTCGCCCGAAGAGCTCGCGCCGACCCTGTCCCTCGGCATCAGCATCGACCACATCGTCTCGATGTTCCTGCCCATGCTCGGCGGCCTCGCCTGGCGCGGGGGCGCGGGCGGCTACAAGATCGTCTTCCTCGGCGGCGCGGTGATCGCCCTCCTCAATCTCCTCGTCGCCCGCGGCGTCGGCGCGAAGCTTGCCCGGCCCGCGCCCGCGGCGGCGCGCTAGGCGAAAAAAAGCCCCGCGGGATTCCCGCGGGGCGGCGCCGGACGCGCTCTAGGCGCCGGCCCCCCCGCCACCGAAGAAATCGATCGTCCTGCGCAGGTCCCCCGACTCGTCGGCGAGCTTCGCCGCCATCGCGGCCATCTCCTCGCTCGAGGAGGAATTCGCCTGGATGACCTCGTCGAGGCGGTTCACCGCGATGGAGATTTGCTCGATGCCCGCGTCCTGCTGGCCCGCGGAGACGGCGACCTCGTCGATGAGCTCGCTCGCCCGCCGCATCTCGGGCGCCATGCCGCCGATGATCTCGGAGGCCCGACGCGCGGCGGCCAGCGTCCTCTCGGAGAGGCCCGCGATGTCGGCGGAGGCCAGCTGGCTCGACTCGGCGAGCTTGCGGACCTCCTGGGCGACGACGGCGAAGCCCTTGCCGACCTCGCCCGCGCGGGCGGCCTCGATCGCGGCGTTGAGGGCGAGCATGTTCGTCTTGCGCGCGATGTCGTCTATCACGCCGATCTTGCCGGCGATGAGCTCGACCGCCTCCATCGCCTCGGCGACCGACCGGGCTCCCGCCTCGGCGTCGGCGGCGGCCCGACGAGCGGCGGCGGTGGTCTCCTGGGCGGTCCGCGCGGTGTCGCGCACGGCGGCGTGCATCTCCTCTATCGAGGAGGAGACCTCTTCGGCGCTCGCGGCTTGGCTCGCGGCGCCGTCGGACAGGCCGCGCGCCGATTCGTCGATCTGGCCCGAACCCGTGTCGATGGCCGCCGTCGAGGAACGGATCTCCTCCACCACGGCGGCGAGCCGCTCCCGCAGGACGCCGAAGGAACGGACGAGCAGGCCGGTCTCGTCGCGCGCGTCGCCTAGGGCGGCGTCGGCGCTTGCCTCGAGATCCCCCTTGGAGAGCGCCTCGACCGAGGCGGCGACGGCGGCGATGGGCCGCGAGATCAGGGACGCGACATACAGGGAGAAGGCGGCGAGCGCCATGGCGACCGCCACGACGGCCCCGAGCACGGCGTAGGAGGCGCGCCTGGTCGCGGCGAAGCCCGCCGCGAGGTCGGCCCGCCGGCCCAGGGCGGAGCTTTCAAGCAGGGATTCCGCGAGTCCGGCCGCGGCCCGCCGGTTGGCTTCGATGGACTCGCGGTTGGCGATGTAGGCCTTGGACAGCTCGATGATGGCGATGTTCGCCTGGTAGGCGTTCTCCGGCAGGGCGGCGAAGGGCGTGCCCGCGAGCTTGACCTTGTCCGCCTCCACGTTCTTGAGGAGGGTTTCAAGAAGGCCGAGGAGGCCGTCCTTGGCGCCCAGATCGCGCTTGAGCTCGAGGAAGGCCGATTGGATCCGGAAGCCCGAGATGGTGTTGACGAGGGCTCCCTGGATGACGAGGCGGGACAGCCGATCGACGCTCCGTTCCCGCGCTGGATCGGCGAGCCGGGCCGAGACGTCGTTGATGAAGCCGTTCGACTGGGCCATGCTGTACTCGGTCAGCTCGAAGAGCCGCTTTTCGAGGGCGGCGTTGTCGGCGAACAGCTTCTCGCTCGCGGCGGCGTAGGCGACCAAGCTGTCCAGTCGGGCACCCGCCTCTCCCGAAACCGCGGCGGCCGCCCGGGCCTGGGTGGCGGCGGCGAGCGGGGCGGAACCGGAAAGATAGCCGTCGACCGCGGAAGCCACGAGCCTGACCGACTCCACGTCCGCGTCGGCGGCCTCGCCGCGCTCGAGGATTCCCCGGTTGGAAGCTTCGGTGGCCAAGGCGAAAACGACGAAGGCGCCGACGAGGATCAAGATCGGCATGTTGAGGAAGAGCAGCTTGATCCGTATGGGCGAGTCCCTGACTATGCGCATGGGAACCCCCTTTACGTCAAATATACCGTTTTGTCGGGGTCCCGGCCAGCAATCAGCCGGAGGCGAATGGGGGGAAAAACATCCATAGGGACTGGCGGCCCTGGAAGGGTCCGGGGATGGTCCGGATCGGGCCAAGCGGCGAGGGCGTCCCTTGGCGCGGGCACTGGCGCGGGCGCCGCCCCGGGCGCGGACGCCGCCGCGGACGATGGCACGGGCGCGGGCGCCGCCGCGCGGCCCTCAGCGGGAGAGGCCGCCCGCGGGAGGCTCCTCGCCCTTGAGCGGCCTCGAAAGGCTCCAGGCCTCCGAAATGCGCGACATCGTCTCCTCGGAGATGATGTGCTCCATCCGGCAGGCGTCCTGCTCCGCGACGGCGGGCGAGACGCCGAGGACGTCGCGGAGGTAGGCGGTGAGGATGCCGTGGCGCTCGCGGATGGCGGCGCTCGTCGCCTTGCCGCTCGGCGTCAGGAAGACCTCTCCGTAATGCTCATGCTGGATGAGGCCGCGGCGCTCCAGCTCGTGGAGGGCGGTGTGCACGGAGGGCTTGGAGACCTTGAGTTCGCGGGCGATGTCGGTCACCCGCGCGATCCGGTCGCGGTCGTGGAGGAGGCTGATGGTCTCGAGGTACATCTCGAGGCTTTCCGTCATGACAAGACCTCCTTTTGTTCCGCTAGAGACCGTAGCGCCCGCGGAAGTCCGGCGCCAGGCAGTCGCCGAGCTCGTCCCAGCCGATTTCCACCCAGACGTCGCCGGTCGAATAGGGCGCGATCTCGTAGGCATTGTAGTGGAAACCGACGCCGCCGGCAAACACGAAGAAGTTGTTCGTCGGCGGGATGCGGTCGGTCAGGAAGAGCTTGCTCGCGGCGAGGGAGGCGCCGGGCTCGAAGCCGAAGGCCCCGCGGACCTTGGCGTCGAGCAGGTCGGAGAGCTTCTCGTCGCAGCCGGGGACGAAGGCGTCGCGGGGCGAGAGCAGGCGGTTTTCCTTGGCGTCGATCATCGCGTAGCGGATGCCGTGCATGCCGTGGGCTCCGCCGGCGTAGGTGGAGAGGGCGAGGCCGAGGACGAGGAGCCGGTCGTTCCGGAAGGCGACGAACTGCCTTCCCTCGTAGCGCCAGGGGCGGACGGTCTCGGGACCGAAGTCGTCGAGGAGCTTCCTCGACTCGGCGCGGAAGTCCTCGAAGAAGACGTCACGCTCGCGCTCGACGGCCGCCGTCGCGTCGCGGCCTCCCTGCATCTCCTCCCGGTACCAGTCGCGCAGGGCCTTGGGCTTCGAAATCTCGATGGAGAAGTACTCGAAGCGGGAGGGCTCCGAATCGGCGGCCAGGCTGCCGCGCTCCTCCGAGCGCACCCGCGCGGGCTTGAGCCCCTCCGCGAAGGAAGGCAGGCGGGCAAGGGCGAGCGGACGGGACTCGCCGCCGCCGGCGGGCAGAAGCTTGCCCTCGAGCCGGGAGCCGTCGGGGGCGATGCGCCCCTCGAAGCCGTCGGACTCGCGGTTGGCGTTGTTCGAACTCAGGCGGAGCTTGAGGCTGCCGTCGGGTCCGGCCTCGCCGTCCAGGAGGCCGAAACGGGCCTTGCTCCGGTCTTCCCAGGCGCCGACGACCTTGGCGCCGTCCCTGGAAAGCGAGAAGCGATATCCGGAAGTGTCGTCCGCATAGCCGAGAATCTCGGCGGCGTCGGGGTCATAGGCCTTGGCGGTACAGGCCGCCAGGCCGAGGGAACCGAGCGCGAGGGCCGCGAGGAGGAGGGCGGCGGAACGGGCGGCGGTCTTCATGCGGTCACCGCCTCGGCGTTCTCGGGACGGCGGGCGGTGACGCGGGCCAGGGCGCGGGCGAGCTGGTCGGGGCAGGAGCTGGGCTTCCCGCCGCAGGAAATACCGGCAAGGCGCTTCCGCGCCTCGGCGAGCTCCATGCCTTCCAGGAGCCGCGCGAGGCCGAGAAGGTTGCCGGGGCAACCGCCCTCGAACTCGACGTCGCGGAGTTTTCCGGCGTCGACGGTGAAAGAGACGGAGGAGGAACAGGTCCCCTCGGTGTCGAAATTGTAGCGTTCGGGCATGCGGGAACTATATCAAAGGGGCGGCGGGAAGGTAAACCGCGTCCGGCTCCCGAAAGAAGGTTTTTCGTCCCGGCGCTTTCCCCCGGGGATAAAGCGTGGTACTGTATATACTAGATACCCAAGCTTCAGGAGGAGCCTATGAACCCAATTAAAAACAAGACGACCCTGCTCCTGGCGATCGCGTTGGCCCTTGGCCTGTCATCCTGCGCTTCCAAACCCGCCGCGCCGCAGCCGGAACCCCCGGTTCCCGCCCCGACGCCCGTCGTCCAGCCCGAGACGCCCCAGCCGGCCGCTCCCGCCGTTTCGGCGGAGGAGCTCGACAAGCTTCTCGCCGAGGCAGCGACCCAGAAGAAGCGCGCCTTCGATTGGAGCCTCTTCGAGGTCTTCCCCGATGACTATAAGGCCGCCGACGCCGCCTTCGCCGCCGGCGAGGCCGCCTACGACGCCAAGGACGGCCCGGCCGCCAAGGAAGGACTTTCCAAGGCCGTCAGCCTCTTCACCGACCTGAACGCCCGCGGCATCGTCGAGCTTTCCTCGATGCGGCGGAAGAACGCCGAAGACATGCGCGCCGCCGCGGTGAAGGCCGGCGCGGAAGCCGCCGCGGCCGAACGCTTCGCCCACGCCGAAACCGCCTTCGCCGAAGCCGCCGCCCTGGCCGAGGCCAAGGATCACGAAAAGGCGGTGGCCGCCTTCGAGCGCGCCCGCGCCCTCTACGAGCTTGCCTACAAGCGCAGCCTCGGCGCGGAACTCCGCGACCGCATCGAAAACAAGGGCTACGCCGCCTGGGATTCGGGTAATTACCGCCTCGCCGAGAACAAATACGCCGAAGAGGACGCTCTCTACGCCGCGGCCGTCAAGGATGGCGCCAAGCCCGGCGCCAAGGAGCTCGGCCCCGGCATCGACGCCCTGGACGAGGCGGTGCTCCGTTACAACCTGGTCGTCCAGAAGGGTCGCCAGGGCATCGCCGGCGGCAAGAAGGACAAGTCGGACGAGGCCAAGGGCCGTTCCGACTCCATCAAATCCGCCGTCGCGGTGAAGGAAGGCTACGCCGCCGCCCTCGCCGTCTACGAGGAGGGCCTCGCCAAGCTCGCCGCCGGCGACTATGAAGGCGCGGCCGAGGCCTTCGAGGCCGCCGGCGCGGCCTTCGACGAGGTTTACGCCATCGCGGCCGAAAAGCGCCAGAAGGCGGCGGAGGCGATGAAGGCCGCCGCGGAAGCCGCGGACGCCAGCCGCAGGAAGGCCGAAAACGCCGACTCCGGCGCGGACGCCACCTCGGCGGCCAGCTCGAGCGAATGGTAAAGGGAGGAACCGAGATGAAACGCAGGATAGCATTCGTCCTTCTCGCGGCCCTCCTCGTCGGGGCCCTCGCCGCCGAGAGCTTCCTCGAGAACGAGTACTTCAAGAAGAGCCTCGAGCTTTCGTCGATGGCGGAGCGCTCCTTCGAGGACGGCGACTACGACGCCGCCTCCGACTTCGCCGCGCAGGCCCAGGAATACGCGGCCCTTTCCGACCGCTATGTGGAGAAAATGCTCGCCAAGGCGGCCGCCGACAAGTCGATCGCCGCCGCCGCCGAGCGGCTCGCCTGGGCCGCC